>CAYSHJ010000158.1:0-7020 GCA_964430385.1 uncultured Planctomycetaceae bacterium | reverse complement strand
GAAGTCCCGCTATCGACCCGATAACAAAGACAAACCCGCCGCCGGCAAGCCGGTCATCGTCACCGCCAGCCGACGACACAAACTCCTGCTCAAACAATACCTTGCACTCGCCTCATGAAAATGGTTAACGGCGTTGCCCTTCGGGGTACGACTCGGTGGCGTGATACCTACCCAGGGTAGCCGCGATGCGCGGCAACCCTGGGCTATGTGACGCAATCCCTTCGGTATAAATGCAGAGACTTCAGAACTTCCGTGTTTGAGTTGCTCACTTCGTATTACTTATTCCGAAACGTTTCGCTCTGCACAATCTCGTGGATGAGTGATCGCAGACCATAATCTCTCGCACCGATCTTCGCGACGATTGCCTCCACCGTCTCCCGATCGGCGTTTGTCGGCGCTCGACCTGTGGCGTAGGTCACTAGCTTCGTGGTCAGGGCACGGGCCAGTTGCGGCTTGTCCTGCAAAAGCAACTGTTTGAACTGGTCGATATTCTCGAATCGCTCGCCGCTGGGCATGACGTCGGAGGGATCGACTGGCTTGCCTTTGTGATAGGGCATGTGCCGGCCATCGACCGTGACGGGGCCGCCATTTCCGGTGACTCGATACCAGTCGCGCCAGCCGCCGATGCAATCAAAACTCTCCAGGGCGAATCCGGGTGGGTCGATCTGGCGGTGGCAAACGCCGCACGATTCGACCGAGCGGTGTTTCGCCAACTGCTCGCGAATCGTCGTGGCGCCGCGAATGTCGGGGTCGATCGCCGAAACGTTGTCGGGGGGCGGCGGTGGAGGCGTTCCCAAAATGCGATCGAGCACCCATGCTCCGCGCATGACCGGCGAGGTCGTGGTGCCGTTGGCCGTCACCTTCATGACGCTCGCCATCGTCAAGACGCCGCCTCGATGACTGTCCGTCGGCAGCGGCGTCTTGTGAAACTCCCAGCCCGTCAGGCCGGGGATTCCGTAGTGTTTTCCGAGGCGGCCGTTGAGCATCGTAAAGTCGGAGGCCACGAAGTTCGTCAGGCTCAGGTCGTGCTTGAGGACTTCGTCGAAGAACAGTTCGGTCTCGCGGATCATCGAGACTTTTAGCAAGTGGTCGAATTCGGGGTACACGATGTGACTGGGTTCGGTCGCGTCGATTTCGCGCAGGCCCAGCCACTGGCCGACAAAGTTGGTCGTGAACTGTTCGGACTTGGGATGCGCGAGCATGCGTTCGACTTGCGCGTGAAGAACGTTGGGGTCGGAGAGCGTCCATCGGCCGGGAACACTAGCCCGACGCGCCAGCGAGGGATCTTCGTCTGCTCTCCCTCGCTGGCGCGTCGGGCTAGTGTGTTCGGCGAGCGTGGATAGCTCGTCATCTGGCATCGTGCTCCAGAGGAAGTAGGACAAGCGGCAGGCCAGGGCGAAATCGTCGAGCTTGCCAGGTTGCTCGCGGAGGAACAGGAACTCGGGCGAGATCAGCACGCCTTTCAGCGCGGCCCGCATCGCCAGTTCGAACGTATAGCCGCCTTCCAATTTGGATTTGACGATCGCCACGAACGGTGCGACGTCGTCAGCAGTCACGGTCCGGCGAAACGCTCGTCGCGCGAAGGTCGTGAGGATTCGCTTGGCATCGACGAGCGGCTCGTTCGAGACAACCTCCACACGTTCGGGAGAGTTGTAGATCGGAAAGTTCTTTTGTGCGATGTCACCGAAGATGCGGCGATGACTTTCAGGAGGCCAGGTCTCATGCAGTGGGCCTTCGACCTCGACAAACTGAATCGCCAGCCCAGGTCCGTCCCATTTCTCACCGCCGATTTGCTTCACGGTGTTCGCTCCGGCCAGTCCGTAGGGGAGCATCGAAATGGTCGTTCGCGGCTCCATGTACCGGACGAACTCGAACACGGTCGGCTTGTCGGGCGGAGCGTCGAAATAACTGACCAGGCCGCTCGTTCCCGTCAGTGGAGTGCCACTGGCCGTCACACGAAACGTCACCGGCTTGTCGCCGCTTTGAAAGCCCGAAGCGGAGATGCGAAACCGATAGTTGCCGGCGTCCGGCGGATAAAAGTGAGTGACCCCGACGTTGTGCCATTCGGAGGAGCAGAAGCACACGACCTCACCGTCATCCAGAAAGCGATAAACGTCCTCGGTCGTCGATTTGACCTGGTGCGTGTCCTTCATGCTGTACCGCTTATCGACCCGCGGCGGCGGCTTGGGCCGGTTGGCAATCGCCGCTTCGAGCGCCGTGTCGGCCGCTTCGAGATACTTCTCCATCAAGAACGACGACGTGTGATGCGCAGCGCCGGCATTGTCAAAACCATCGGCCGAGCCGTCCGCCGGCAACTGCTCTTTCAAGTTGACGTTGATGCCGAGCAAGTCGTTGATCGTGTTCTCATATTCAATCCGATTTAACCGCCGGAGCACCACACGCCCCTGAGCCGCCCGTGCGGCGGCATCTGCCGCAGCCACGCGAGCCTCCAGCCAATCGGTCAGCGCCTGCACGTCCTTCGCCGTCGGCCGCGGTTTTTCGCTTTCCTTGGGAGGCATCTCGCCCGCCTTGATCCGCATTAGCACGGACAACCACTGTTCGCGGTTGGCCTCAACGGCGAAGTCTGAAGAGAGCCGATCCAGGCGCAGGTCTCCCTTGGGCTTCTCCACTCCGTGACATTCCAGGCAGTGCCGAACGAGAAATGGACGGACTTGCTCGTCATAGGGCTTGCCATCCACTCCGCCCTCACCAAGAGCCGGCGAAGGTAGCCCCCACCAGAGTGCAGCCGTAGCGCACATCCACGCCAAGCCGGATTGTCGAGACACCCAGGCACGACACTCGCAGATATCGGGCCGAGTCGATCCTGATTTTTGATCTTCTGGGAGGCTCCGCGAGACGGCCCGAATTTCGGCTGTTCGACTCATACTGGTCGCTCCACCGGGAGTCCCGTCGGTCGGTGGCGATCGCGCACCAACCTTCTGAATCGACTCGCTGGACTAAATTGTCGGGGTTTCTGTTGATCGCTGCCAGCAGGCTCCGCAGCGTCTACTTCTTCTCCGGCTTTTCGAGCGTGCCGTAGAAGCCCGCCTTTAGCAGCAGGTCGACGGCATCGGTCACGACCAATCCGGCACCGTTCAGCTTGACCTTGCCTGCGGCGGGGTCGATCTCCATCGAACTGAGGCTGTCGAGCTTGGTGAGGGCTTCATGCACGGCCTTGCGACAGGCTCCGCAGCAGAGATGGACGCCTGTAAATGTGATCGAGTCGTTCTTCTCGCCCTTCTTCGCGCCGACGTCGGGGAACGCGAGGTCTTTCTTACCGAACGCTGCCTTGCCACAGAAACCGTTTTCGGCAAGCGACTCAAGCCCCTTTTGAGCGGCCTTTTGGTTCTTGGCGGTGAAGACCACGGTCTTGCTATTCACGTCCGCCCTTGCATCCGAGACGCCGTCGATTCCGTCGAGAGCTTCTTTCGCCGCCGTGGTGCATGAGCCGCAGCACAGATGCACGCCACGAATCGTCACCGTTCCCGAGTCGTCGGCCGCCCACACGAGCGCGATTGCCGACACTAACAGGCACACCGCCAAACCGCTGGCATGAATCGACTTCATCATCAGATCTCCCGGAATCGATACAGGGCTCTCGACTGACACAATTTGACCGCCGACATTTAAGCGTCAACTCCAAGGCGACTCAAGTGGCGGCACGCGGGTTGATCGCCGTCTGTCGCCAGGATCCCTGAGGCGGAAAAGGACCAGCCAACACCACCGGGAGAAATCCTCGGCTTGACGAATAGGTCGGCGAACCGGAAACACCGTGTTGTTGAACGGCAGGATCAATCGCCGCTCGCCAGCGAACCGATGAAGAGACCACGGTCGATGGGGAATGGGCATGAATGTTTGCGAACGAGCAACTTCGGGTCAGACAACGCACTGCGCCGACGAATGGGTTTCGGCGATCTGCGAGCAGTTTTCTACCGTGACTGGTTGGAAGCTGTGGTATGCCCCGTCTGATCAGGGTGATTCCGTCGGCGATGCCGAGGGCGTCGAGTCCACGTGCTGGCAAGAGCAGGTGCATGACGGCCAGGAGGTACCTGGACGGTTGGTGCTCGGGTTTCCCGATGATGTATGCCAAGATCAGTCGTTCGAAACGGTCAGGCCGTTGGTGACACTGGTCGCGGAGTTGCTTGGTCGGGCACTCACCGCAACGCAGACGTTGGAAACTCGGACACAAGAGCTTTCCATGCTGATCGAACTGGGAGTGTCGGCTCCGAAAGAAGAGGAACTGCTGAGCACGTTGAAGCAGATGCTTCGAGCGTCGCTGCAACTGACCGGATTCCGATCGGCTTGCTTGTTCTTGCTGGACCTGCGATCTAACGAGCTGCGTTTGCGTGTCACGCATCACTTGGAGCCGTGCGAGGTGCCTCGGGCACGTCGGCTCTTGCGCGAGCTACCGCCGGATCTGGCAGTCCTGATGGATGGCATTCCCGCGATCCTTTGCCGCGACGAAGCGGGACATGCGGAGTGGTTGCCGGCCGACGCATCGCTGGGGATCGGCCTACCCATTCAATCGTCTTCCGGGCAATTGGGGACGTTGTGGTTGTTCGATCGTCGCCAGCGGCGACCCACCACTCGCGAGCAACGCATCCTGAATTCGCTGTGCGCGCAGATCGCTCTGATTCTGGAGCAAGTCGTGCTCGTGCGTGAGAACGTCACGCAGCGTCGGCTACAGAGAGAAGTGCAGAGCTTGGCGGAGTCTCACCAGGCGGACCGCTCCGTCCAGACGTTGGAGTTGCCGAAGCTGGACATTGCCTGGCGCATGTCAAGTTGCTTCGAGCTTGGTGGCGATTTGTGCGAGGCGCTGGCGCTGTCCGGAGACGAATTGGTCACGGTGGTTGGCGACGCGACCGGAAAAAGCTTACCCGCGGCTCTCGTGATGACGGCGGTCCGTGCGGCGGTCCATTCAGCCTTGGCCGGCGGTCGGGACGCGGCTTGTCGGACGGCGGACGTGTTGACTCGCTCGAATCGCGCTCTGGTCCGCACCGGTCGACTGCCGCACTTTATGAGTTTGGTATATGCCGTCATCGACACGCGGTCGATGACACTGACTTACAGCAACGCTGGACATCCCACTCCGCTGGTGGTGCGTGAAAGCAGCGTCATTCCGCTGAGCACACACGATCTGTTGTTGGGAGTCTCCGACGAGGCGACTTATACCTCGGCAACCTTCGCACTCGAACCGGGTGATGTCGTGCTCTTGTTCAGTGACGGCATCATCGAGGCCAGAAATCGGGATCGAGAGATGTTTCGGCAAGAGGGTTTGCTCAAGGCGTTCAGTGCGGTCAACCAGAAAAACGCAGTGACCCTGTTGAACCAGATTTGGAGCCGCCTGGACGAGTTCTCGGCACCGGGTGAGTCAGACGATCGCAGCTTGATGATCGTGCGTATTCGCTGACCGCTTGTTCGCGAACAATCGGCCGGCTCCAGCCGGCACTCTGCGAGCGGTTGTTCACTCGATGTGATATTCCCGGACGAGCGTTCGCAGCGATTCGATGGCTTGATTATCCAAGGCTCCTTCCCAAGCGATCTCAACGGCGGCGGAGCGACCGCCGGTCAGTTCCTTGACGGCGACGTTAATGCGTCCTTTGTGGTCATAACTATAGATGACCTCGACCGGCGAACCGACCGGCAGATGATTCGGCAGGTCGTTGATTCGCACGTCCCCGATGGACGTGCAGCCGGAGACCTGGGGCGCGTCACCTTGCAGCAATTTGATCGTGATCGACTGCGGCTGGTCTTTGACGGTCACGAACTGTTGTTTGGTCCCGCAGGGCAGGGGTGAGTTTCGCGGGATCATGATATGATTGCTCTTCTTATTCGGATTCTTGGGGTCGGAAATCTCGACACCCAGCGAATGCGAATTGACGTCGGTGGTGGTCACGGCGCGCAAGCGGTTGAGCAGCGCGTGGGACATCCGGCCTTTGCCGTCAGTCGCTTTGGCTTCCAGAATCGCCGAGTGGATCGCCGCACCTTCCGCGACGGCCAATTGCGGGTTGAGCACTCGAGATGGCTTGCGACGCGTCAGCTTCTCAAGCATCTCGACCACGCCAGGCATCGCCGTGCTGCCGCCGACCAGCAGGACGTCATCCAGGTCGTCGGGCGAGACGTTGTGGTTGTCGAGAATAAACTCCGTTGTGTCGCGTTTGCGTTGCAGCAAGTCGGAGGTCATCTGCTCGAAGTCCGCGCGCGACAAATCCACCGACATCGCTTGACCGCGGAATATCAGATCGACTTTGGTTTTCGACCAATGGCTGAGTTCGCGCTTCGCAGCCTCGCACTCGCGCATCAACGCGAATCGAACTTTCGGATCTTGCCGCGGATCGACGCCGTGCTTATGGACGAAACGATCGCAGGCGTAGTCGAGAACCCGCGCGGTCCAGTCCAGACCGCCGAGCATCGTGTCGCCATCAGTTGCCAAGACGTTGAATTGTGCTGGCGTGTAACGCACGATGGTGACGTCGAACGTGCCGCCACCAAGGTCATAGACCAAGATCGTGCGCGTGACGTCCGGCATGTCCAATTGGCCCAGTTCGCCTTTCGTCCAGGCGTACGCCAGCGTGGCGGCGGTCGGCTCGTTGATGATGTCCAGCACATTCAACCCCGCGATCTTGCCGGCGTAGCGAGTCGCCGCGCGGCGCGGTTCGTTGAAGTAATACGGCACCGTGATGACCGCGTTGCCGATGGGGCCGATACGCTTCTCGGCGTCGATCTTGAGCTTCATGAGAATCAGCGACGAGATCAGCTCGGGCGTCATGCGACGGTTTTGGTAGTGCATCGCGAACCGCGGGTTGCCCATCTCCCGTTTGATGGCGATGACGACTCGTTCCGGATCGGCTTCTTCCATGACGTCGGCGGCCGGGCCGACCGTGATTCTGCCATTCTCGCCCAGCACGACGATCGACGCCGTGATCGGACTGTCGTTGGCGTTGTTGATCACTTCGGGGTTGCCGCCTACTCCCAAGTGGGCAATCGCGGAGTACGACGTCCCCAAATCAATTCCAACCG
>CAYSHJ010000157.1:0-3086 GCA_964430385.1 uncultured Planctomycetaceae bacterium | reverse complement strand
CAAAAGCGGAACAACGTCGTCCAAGAACATCTCGCTCAGGCCCCGAAACCGAAGCTCGAAAAAGTCATGGTGTGCAGCGAAGGAGTCACACCGATCCGGCATCACACCCAAGGAGCCGATTTCTTCAACGAGTCGCATTTCCTGCACCGCGGCGATACCGAGAAAAAACTTGAAGTCGCGTCGCAGAGCTTTCTGCAAGTTCTGATGCGCACTCCCGACCGCGAAAAGAAATGGATCGAAGCTCCACCGGCCGGCGGAAGCACGTCGTACCGCCGCCGTTCGCTGGCGAACTGGATCACCGACACCGAGCACGGTCCCGGCCAATTGCTGGCCCGAGTCATCGCCAATCGGATTTGGCAACATCACTTCCACGTCGGCCTCGTTGCGACGCCGAACGATTTCGGCGCGATGGGCCAACGCCCGACGCATCCGGAGTTGCTCGATTGGCTCGCCGCCACATTGATGGCTCCGGAGCGGCAATCTCAAATTTCAGATCTCAAATCTCAAACTCTCGACTCTCGACTCTCGACTCTCGACCCCTCGAACGGCTGCGGCTGGCGGCTCAAATCGCTGCACAAGCTGATCATGCTGAGTGCCGTCTATCAGCAAAGCTCGACGTTCGACGCGGCCAAGTCGAAGCTCGATCCACAAAACCAATTTCACTGGCGTCGTTCGCCGAGGCGTCTGGAAGCCGAAGTCATTCGCGACGCGATGCTGACCGCGAGCGGCTCGCTAGACAAGACAATGTACGGTCCCGGCACGCTCGAAGACGGCCACAAACGCCGCAGTATTTACTTCATGGTCAAGCGCAGCCGTCTGGTCCCGATGATGCAGCTCTTCGATTCGCCGGAACCGCTCGTCTCCGTCGGCGAGCGGCCGAGCACGACGATCGCTCCGCAGGCGTTGGTCTTCATCAACAACCCGCACGTCCGCAGTTGGGCCGTGTCGTTCGGCAAACGATTGGCAGGACTGTCAGACAAGTCATTTCGCGAGGCGGTGACTCAAGGTTATCTCGCCGCAACCGGCCGGTCGCCAACACCCACCGAGTTATCCGAAACGGTCACGTTTCTGGAACAGCAATCCGCCAGCTACCAATCCTCAAACAATCCAAACGCTCGCGAACTCGCACTAGCCGACTTCGCTCAAGTGCTGATGAGCTTGAATGAGTTCATTTACGTCGATTGAGACGTGATATACTTAAACCACAAACATCTAACAGATAGCGATTGAGGAAATTGGACTCTCACGACTCCAATGGGAGCACGCTCATGAATTCGATCATCTTGGAACGCAACGTTCTGGAACGCCTGACTCGACTACGTGAACAAACCGAAATCTGCGACGATAGCGGCCAAGTTTATGGCGTGTTTTCTCCGGCCCCAAAGACACAACGCCGGATTCAAAGTCCGTATTCCGATGAGGTACTGGATCGGATCGAAGCCGAGCCGGGTGGACGGTCACTTGCAGAGATCCTCGCCGATCTGCAGGCTCGATCATGAGATTCACTGTGACGTGGTCGTCAGATGCCGAAGAGGCGTTGGCAGAGTTATGGCTTGATTCCAAGCATCGCGCCGCAGTCACGCGAGCGTCGTCAGTAATCGAGCGCATTTTGCAATCGAACCCGGAGTCATTGGGCGAGGAACGAGCAGAAGGCCGACGCTGGGGTTTCGTCGATCCGTTGGGGATCGACTTTCGCGTGAACTTGGATGACCGAATTGTGCGAGTTTTGACTGTTTGGCGCGTCGATGAATGAAGAGAGGAGTTGGCAAATGGCCAGTCACGTAACAATGGACGTTCTGAATCGCCGTCAACTGCTCGCTCGCTGTGGCGGCGGTGCCGGCATGCTTGGTCTCGCGGCCTTGCTGGCCGATCAAGGCTTGCTCGCGCCGCGAGCGTTTGCCGGAGGGGTGACGGATCGGCGATTGAATCCACTCGCTCCCGAGCAGCCGCATTTCGCGGCGCGGGCCAAGTCGGTGATTTGGCTGTTCATGAACGGCGGGCCGAGTCAGGTCGATACCTGGAACTATCGGCCGGAACTGGCCAAGAAAGATGGCGTGGAACTGGAAGGCTTCGATAAGAACACCGGCTTCTTCACGGCGGCGGTCGGGCCGTTGATGAAATCTCCGTTTCAATGGGGACAGCACGGCGAGAGCGGCACCTGGGTCAGCGAGATCTTTCCGAACTTGTCCAAGCACGTGGACAAGATGGCGTTCATCCACTCGTGCCACACCGACTCGAACAATCACAGCCCGGCGTTGTTCACGATTAACACCGGCACGCCGCGCATGGGCTTTCCGTGCGTTGGCTCGTGGGTGACGTATGGCCTGGGCGCCGAGAGCCAAGACTTGCCCGCCTTCGTCGTGATGTCGGACCCGCTGGGCCGAGGATTACCGAAAGGCTACTCGCAAAACTGGGGAGCGGGCTTTCTGCCGAGCGTCTTTCAAGGGACGTGGCTCAAGCCGCAAGGGGATCCGATCGACAACCTCAACCGCCCGGCCGAGATGACCGACGTGCAGCAACGCTCGCAGTTGGATTTGCTCGCGAAGCTCAATCGCCGCGCGTTGCAACAGAAGCCGGAAGAGCTGGAACTCGCCGCGCGGATCGAGAGCTTCGAGCTGGCGTACCGCATGCAGTCCGCCGCGCCGGAGGCTCTGGCCATCGAAAAGGAACCGGAGCACATTCAAAAACTGTACGGACTCGACAACAAGAAATGCGAGCACTTCGCCAAGCAATGCTTGATCGCCCGGCGGATGGTCGAGCGGGGCGTGCGGTTCGTGCAGATTTATTCCGGCGGCATGGAGAACGAACGGAGTTGGGACGGTCATGCCAACATCAAAGACAACCACACCGGATTCGCCCAAGAGACCGATCAGCCGGTCGCCGCGTTGCTGGAGGATTTGGCGCAGCGCGGGTTGCTCAACGACACGCTGGTCATCTGGGGCGGCGAGTTCGGCCGCCTGCCGATTGTGCAAAAGGGGGGTACCGGACGCGACCACAATCCTCACGCCTTCACCTTCTGGTTTGCCGGCGGCGGCGTGAAGGGCGGCACGCATTACGGCGAGACCGACGAAGTCGGCTTCAAAGCC
>CAYSHJ010000156.1:0-5986 GCA_964430385.1 uncultured Planctomycetaceae bacterium | reverse complement strand
CTCGGCTACGTATCGCGCGCACGGCGCGCATGATTGACAACCGAAGACTCTAAGAGTGGAGGCTTCGGCAATCTGTAGCCTCGGCCCTTGTGGCTGGATTGATTTGGATTCGTCGGGAAAGAATCAGACGTCTCATCAACCAGGCCACAAGGGCCTGGGCGACAGGTTCCGTAGATTCAAGGATTAACCAGCCGTGAAAGATCTTCGCCGCGCGCTAGCCACACGGGGGCGCGAGGTTATAATCAGCGACCGGCTACGCGGGGATCGGCTCCGGGCTGATGCGAAAGGGAATTGTCGGCTTACAGAAGGGAATCTGACATGCAACGAAGGTTCTACGACCTCACGGCGGTGGCACTCCTGTTTCACTCGATGGCACTTACGGGCCAGGCGCAGTTGGTTGAGGTGCGCCCCGGCTATATCCGAGCACCGTTCGTCCGGATCTTTCGAGATTCCGATGGCGGCTCGCATGTTCAGGCTCCATTCGTCAACGCCTATTCACCGGGCTACGGGCCGCGCTCCATCGCGCGTGGCATGCCCACAGTCGTCGAGTTTGGCCAGATGAACTGGCTGTCACTCAATCAGGCGGTCCGTGAGTGGACGGCACGATTTGACGCCGACCTAGGCCGCTTCCCGTCGGGCGAGTTTTGGAAGTCGAGCTTGAAGACCGCTGAGATCGCCACGCTGGTGGCGGCCGAGCGCGACGGACCGCCGGCCGAGGATGTCCGCCAACGACTGCGGGCGATTTTCGAGATCCACGAGACGGTGGATACCTCACCGGAGTTGAACGGGGTTGTGGGCCTCGCGAGTTTTCGCGTGCTGCACGCCGCGCTGGGAGAATACTCGACGCCGCCTGAACAACGTCTGCGCCGGCAGTTGTTTTCGTCCGCGGGCGAACTGTACCGGTCGCTCCAACATTACAACACCGGAGCCCGTTGGCAGGAGTACCTGATGCTGTCGCCCGGAAGGGCATTGGCCGAGGCTCGACTGGCAGGAGCCGAGTTTGCGCCAAACCTAGCCGAGTTGACTGCGGCGCTGGGCCGTTTCGACTCCGTCCGTCGCAATCCGGAGTACGGGGAGATCTCGCGACTGCCGGCCTTCAAGGCGACTCACGAGCTCCTGGCGGTCTACGTCCAGCAGGTACAGATGCCACCGCCAACTCCCGATGAGCCAAGTCCCGAAGAGCCAAGTCCCGAAGAGCCAAGTCCCGAAGTACTGCCGCTCTCACTCCCGGCCCCAGGGCGGTAGATCCATTGGCTTCGACGTCTTGGCGCACCTGCGGCATTTGACGAACGGCAGGACATTTACCGCATGCGGCCCGAATCGAGTCGTTCGCGAGCGGGGTGGCGTCAGCCCCCCGGTGCATTCGCCGCAGAACTGGGGGGCTGACGCCACCCCGCTCGTCTGTCGCATTCCTGGCCGCGCGAGGTATAGGTTGATCAGTGGCTTTGAAGACGACACCGAGTAAACTCCGCGACCTTTTAACATTCAGGGCCGAGCAAAGACCTCGTGCAATTCCCTCAGCGAAGGAGAGTCAGTGATGGCCGGGAAAATCAAGAGCGGCACGGTGGAGGTGGTGGAGCAGAATCCGATGTTGACGAACGCGCTCGGTCAGATCGAGAAGGCGTTCGGCAAAGGCTCGATCATGAAGTTGTCGGATACGGCCGGCACGCAGATCTCAGGGATTTCGACCGGAGCTCTGTCGCTGGATTTGGCGTTGGGCGGTACTGGCTTTCCGCGCGGGCGCGTGGTCGAGTTGTTTGGCCCGGAATCCAGCGGCAAGACGACGCTGGCTCTGCACGTGATTGCCAGCGCGCAGCGGCAAGGCGGCATCGCCGCGTTCATCGACGCGGAACATGCTCTCGATCCGGCCTGGGCCAAGCGGCTGGGCGTCAATCTGGAAGACTTGCTGGTCAGTCAGCCCAGCTATGGCGAGGAAGCTCTGCAAATCGCCGAAATGTTGATTAAGTCGAACGCGGTCGATTGCATCGTGATCGACTCGGTCGCCGCGCTGGTGCCGAAGGTGGAATTGGATGGCGAGATCGGCGACACGCATGTCGGCTTGCAAGCCCGCATGATGAGCCAAGCAATGCGTAAGCTGACCGGCGTGATCGCGAAGGCCAAGACCGTCGTGATCTTCATCAATCAGATTCGTGAAAAGATCGGCGTGATGTTCGGCAGTCCGGAAACAACGCCCGGCGGTCGCGCGTTGAAGTTCTATTCGTCATGTCGCGTCGACGTGCGCCGCATCGCCACGCTGAAAGATGGCGAGACCCCCATCGGCATTCGAATGAAAGCCAAGGTCGTGAAGAACAAGGTCGCGCCGCCGTTCCGCGAGGCGGAGTTCGACATGCTTGGTTCGCGAGGCATCAGTTTCGAGGGGGACGTGCTGGATCTGGCGTCCGTTGACGGACTGGTTGAAAAGAGCGGCAGTTGGTTCAGCTACGGCAAGACGCGGATTGGTCAGGGACGCGACAAGGCTCGGCAGTTCCTCGAGGAAAACCCTGATGTGTGCGAAGAGCTGCGTCGGCAAGTATTGATCAAGCGCGGTTATGCTCACGTGCTGGGTGAGCCGATCGCCGCGGCCGCGGCATCGGCATCGGCATAAGGCCGTTGAGCGGTTCCAAACGTCAGGCTCTCCGCCATTCATGTTGAACGCTGAAAACCGGGGGGCTGACGCCGCCCCGCTCGCCTGAGAGTCAATTCTTTCCTACGCTTCGCGTGACGACTGCTCGTTGGTCTCGGTTTAAAAGAATCCGCCACCGCCGAATCCACCACTGCCGCCGCCTCCACCGAAACCACTTCCACCGCCGCCGCCGAAGCCGCCACGGCTAAAGATGAAGCGGTAGTAATCCATTTCGCCTTCTTGCGAGTTCTGGGCCTTGTTGTAGGCGGTCGCCACCACGACTCGCGAGACTGCGTCCGGATTACCGAAGTCGCTCAGAATCTGAACGATCATGTCGTGGCGAAGTTGATCGAGTTCCGGATCGGAGTTGTTTTCGGATCGTTCCACTAACACCGGGAACGGTGTGCTCCGCATCCGGGCGGCAAGTTCCATGACGTGGTCTTTGCCGTCGCAGTTCAGCTCGGCAGTGTTGTTGACGAACTCGTTTCGATGGACGACGAATTCACCGGCTTCGCCGTTCGTTTCCATCGTGTGGTAATGAGCCCGCACCGTACTGCCAACCGGGTACGTGTTCGGTATCGCGAACGAACGTTTGGCTCCGCACCAGTGCATTGGCCAGCAGCAGCCGGTGACGCCAAGCGTCGCAGCCAGAGTCAGGCTCAGGGCCAGCCTGAGTGAGTTGTTGTGGGTCGTCATGACGCTCCCCCCCTCCTCCATGAATTCGCTCACCAACCCCTCTTTCCGGAGGAGGTGACTGCTCTCGTTATCGGCATTCGGCCGTGCTGAAGGACACTTCGAGAATCCGGGACAACCCGCCGGCAAAACTAGCGGTTTCGCCCGGTCGGTTGTGGAGTCGCTTGATCACCGGCCGGCGGCACTCCGCCGTTCGGTCGCGGAGAGTTGTATCCGGCAGGCTGAACATGGTTGCCAGCCTTTCGCTGAAAGGGATTCCAGGACCGTTGAGGGGCCGCGATTTCCTCCGCCGACGAACGGCTGAGCATCGGATTGCGGGAATTGGGTGAATGCCGCACCGACGGTTCGGGCAGCGGCACGGGAGTTGGTGCCACTCCGGGTGCCGGCGGCGGAGCCGTGTAACCACCGCTGGGGGTTCCATCGCCTGCTCCCGGCATCGAGAAACCGCCACCCATGCCCGGCATGTTGCCACCGTGCAGACCATTCGCCGGACCCGGCAGCAGCGTCGGACCAATCGCGGGATTGTGCGGCCAATAACCGATCTCTGTCCCCATGCCTGGTCCCCAGCCATACGGAGCCAACTGATAGACTCCCTGGTCCGGCGCACCTTCGGTCATCGCGTAGTGATACAACTCGTAATCGTTCGGATGAGTCACGTAATGGCCCGGCACCGGCGGGACTTCGTCTTGTTCCATCGGCCGCACAATTTCGGGAGTGACCAGGATCAGCAACTCGGTTTCATTTTGGTTGGCCTCCTTGGCATTGAACAGTCGCGGGCCGATATAGGGCAACTCGCCCAGGAACGGGATGCGAGTCACCTCGACCGAACTTTGATGCGCGAACAAACCGGCCAAGGCGATCGTTTGACCTTCTCGTAACTGCACAGTCGTTGTGGCACGTCGTGTGTTGAGCCCTGGAACGCCACCCGACGTGTTGCTCGTGTTGATGGCACTGAATTCCGGCACGATCCGCATGCGAACCAGATCTTTGTCGATAATAATCGGCGTGACGATCAGCGAGGTGCCGAAGCCACGGAAGGTCGTCGTGGTCCCCTGAGCGCCGCCAATGCCAACGATCGTCGGGACGGCGAACTCACCACCGGAGAGAAAACTCGCCGCGTGACCGCTGAGAACCGTAATCGACGGCTCGGCCAGAATCTTCGCTGTGCGGTTCGAGGCCAACCAATCGAGCAACACTTGCACTTCGCCGTTCTCGAAGATACCGCTTAGCGTCGACGGGGCACCACCCAGCGTCGCCGCGACGGCGTGGCGACCGTTGTTGATCAGATAGTTCAAGTCAATCCCGAAACGACGGAGCTGAGATCGATCCAACTGAGCGATCCGCACATGGATCATCACCTGCGATTCGCCCGGAATTTCGAGCATGTTGATGATGAAGTTGTTGTTGCCCAAAAAATTATTGCCGGCGCCATTGTTGCCGTTGTTGCCATTGCTGCCGTTGTTGAAGTTGTCGAAGCCACCGACTCCGCCGCCGTATGCGCCATATCCGTTGTTGCCGTTGAAGTTGAATAAGTCGGAGTTGCGAGCCATCCATTCGGCACGCACGATGTCGAGAATCTGTGCGGCTTCCTCTTGGTCTCGCGCTTGGCCTTTGACGATAACGCGACGAGTCAGCGGAACGAGATACACCTGACTGTTCGGGAACAACACCCGCAACTGCCGTTCAAGCCGGCCGTAGTCTTCGCGACGACGATCTTCCAGGCTGGGATCACGAATGACTTCGGCCCGGTAGATCAACGGAGAATCGGTTGGCTCGCCTTCGAACCACAGGTGGAGGTGAGTCGTTCCAAGAGCCAATCCGATCACGGAGATCTCCGTCGGGCTGAATTGCAGGATGTCGATCACCGACGGGTCGGAAACTGCCCAACGCACGATCCGGCTGTGCATGATGATGAGCTGACTGCGGTGATGAATCACCTCCAGTTCCTCTTCCGCCTGCGGCATCTTGGCGACCCACGGTGGCAATGGTTTGTTGGGTTTCCTTCTAGCTCCGGCGTTCGAGACCTGCTCGTTCATCGTGGGAAAGCCTGCCATCACCGGAGAACCAACCGGCACCGCCAGCATCGTCGACGGAGAATTCGCCGGCATCGTTGACACTGACGCTGAGGACTCCACCGAACGAGGCGTCGCCCGGGAATAGACCTGCGCTTCGCTGTGCCTGTCGGCGAATGCCACACTCAACACAACGAGTGAGAAAACAGCCCACCGATGCATCGGACGACTTCGGTGACGACGGATGACCGCAGTCTGGTGAGACATCCGTGCTCTCCTCTCGTGCAGCTCCGCTGCAAGCTACTGGGAATCACGTAACGTTGGGCGTTTCCGCCAGAAATCACATCCGTCGATCGCGTGTGCGACGCAATCCGGGCATGAACCGACACGAAACCGCTTTGATGGTATGTCAAACCGTATCGGTTATTCCGAGTCTGCCGGTTAAGGTCGTTTGACCGGTTAAGGTCGCTGGAACGGTTTTTCCGATGTTAAGGCGAGCGGTAAGAATTGTTAGTTCTTCTGGGTCTGGAGTGGCTGGTTGAAACTGTCTGTGTTTTTGGAAGATGGATTTTTAAGGCATTGCTCCGATGTCCAATGGAGCCCGAAGGATTTCTCTGGCCGAGAAGTCTCTGCCAGCACCTGACACGCAATTGGCAGG
>CAYSHJ010000155.1:0-2754 GCA_964430385.1 uncultured Planctomycetaceae bacterium | reverse complement strand
GAGCGAACAAACTGCGCTCTGCCGCCGTCACACCATGAAACGAGCGCGTTCCAAGAAACAACGCCCCATGCTCCTCGCCCAACTAGAAGCCCGCTACACCGCCTCGTTCCAATGACCTGTCGGGCCGTTGTTGTTTTAAGTGCCATTCGTAGCGGTCCCCGTTCTCCTCGTCGCGGTGGTGGGGTTGCCGAGGCTCTTGAGATACGCGAACAAGTCGGCGAATTCGCCGGGGCGGAAGTCTTTAATCAAGCCGCCGGGCATCAGCGACTGCGGCAGCGTGCGGCGGACTTCCACGTCGGACGACTCGATGCGCAGCGTTTGGTTTGTCGAATTGCGGAGCAGCAAGCCCTCGACCGATTCGTACACGATCAGGCCGCTGTGAATCTTGCCGCGTTTGGTCTCAACGAGCGTGGTTTGATAGCGCGGCGAGACGTCGCGGTTGGGAAGCGCGATGGCAATGAACAGGTCTTCGCGCGAGAAGCGGCTGCTCGCGCCCGCCAAGTCTGGCCCAAGTCCTTGACGTCCGCCGTGGCATTGGGCGCACGATCGCTTCTCGAAAAGTAGCCGGCCGCGAGTTTCATCGCCCGCCTTCCAGTCGACGTGCGCCAGTTGGTCATTGAGCCACGCCAAAGTTTCGGCATCGCCGCCCAGCAAGCGAGCAGCTTCGTCGGGATGTTTCTTGGTCAGGAATGCCGTCCAGCGTTGAATGACTTCGGTCTGAGGATTCTCACCAGCAGTACCAAAGACGAAGCCCAGAGCGTTGCCGTGATTGCGAGTCAACAACCTCGCCACTTTGTCGCGGATCGCGAATTCTTTTGGATCAACCCCCAACCGCCGCAAGGCGCGCAGCAGCGCGAACTGTTCGGCCGCGTCGGTGCTGGCGGCGAGCTGCCCCAACGCGTCCACACAGGCGGTCAGCACCTCCAGTCGTGATTCCTCCAGCCCTTCGACGAACTTCGCCCGATCTTGCTTTTCGGGCATTCCCGACAACACAACCAGCACGGCTCCACGGACTTTGAACTGCTCGAACTGCTTGCGAATCAAGTCGCGATGTTCGGGCTGCTTGGACTCTCCGAGGACGAAAACGACGTCATTCGTCCACGGATAGTCGTCATCCGCCGCCGCGGCCTTGACGTACGACTCGATCACTCGTGGCAGTAATTCTTGCGGCAGTTGCGACAAGAACAGCACGTGGCCCGGCCGGCCGAACTCCGGCTGGGCGACCATTTGACCGGGGAGATCGGGATCGAGTTTCGACAGTTCCCGGCATAACTCGGCGACGCGATCGTCCCAGTTCAGGTCTTGGTTGAATTCCCGGGCGACGATCTTCGGTTCCAGTCGCACCAGCGCGCGGGCGATCGTCTTCGCTTGCAGTCGATTGCGCGTGACGGGAATCCGCGCGGCGACCAGCAAGAAATGAATGTCCTCGACCGGATCGCTTTGGTCCGTGATTTTGGCCAAGACTTTGTCGAGCAACTTGGTGCTCGACGGAGCGAGCATCGCGAGCGTACGCGCCAACTCGCGGTCCACATCGTCGTGGCCCGTCGGAAAAAGATCGGACAAACGGACTCGCAGCGGATCCAGATCACGTTCGAACTCCGACAGATCGGTCCGGCTGGTGTAGGCTTCAAACGCGGGAACCACGCCTTTTGCAGGCACGACGTCCCCCAACGCGAGTTGAATCAAGCGAGTGGCTTCGAGTTTCAGCGCTGGCGGATGTGGCGCATCGAGGATCAACAGACCAACTTTGAAACCAAATTGGGTCGCGTTCGCGGAACGAGGGAGGTATCCGATCGCGTTCGCGACGGCCGCTCGCCAGCCGACCTTCGTGACCAGCGGCGACAGTTTCTGAAACTCGTCGTTGTCCAACCGTGCGATCAACCGCGACGCGGTCAGCCGATTAAAACGGTCTTCGCTTCCCAACTGCTTGGCGAGACCGTCGAGAAGCAGCGACCAGTCGCTGACTCGCTCCGCCTGCAACAACGCTTCGAGTGTAATGCGACCGACCAACGGATCACTGTCTTCCAGAAGCGGTCGGACAGTCTTCGCGTCGAGCGGATTCGCATGCGTGCGGCCGAGCGACCAAATCGCCTTCGCGCGAACTTCGGCCGGCGTCGCTTGCAACAGCGCCGTTGTTTCCGTCTCGTCCAGACCACCGAACATTTCGGTGAGCACGTCGATTGCCCGCTGCCGCACGGCCGGCAGAAATGTTTCGTCGTTCGCGGCCTTCAAGATCGGCTCGCGGCCAAGTTGTTTAGCCAGCGGATGCCAACGTGCCCGCGACCAACTCGACAGCGGCTGTGGAGCCGACAAACAGGCGGCGAGCCGCTCCGCTTCGGACGCATTTGTGGGAAGTTCTTCATTCGTGGATTTTGCTTGGCTATCTTTTCTCTTGGCCAAACCGGCGGGATACGTGACTCGCCACACTCCGCCGCGCGTGCCGCGACCGCCGACGCTCACGAACAAACTGCCGTCCGGCCCGACTTCAGCGTCGGTGGGAGCGAAGCCGTGATCTCCGGCCGCCGACAGGAATAACTCCGACTCGGACTTCCACGCCGAGCCGTTCCGGATCAGCGGCAACGCGAGGACTCGGCCAAACGTCCAGTCGAGCACGAACAGAGCATCGCGGTATTTCTCGGGGAACTGTCGATGTTGATAACACACGACGCCGGTCGGTGAACCTCTCCCGGCCGCGGCCACGACGGGTGGCATGTCGAAGAAAGTGTCGGGGCGTTTCCAACTGCGGGTCACCCA
>CAYSHJ010000154.1:0-2649 GCA_964430385.1 uncultured Planctomycetaceae bacterium | reverse complement strand
CCGCCGACGAGCACGATCAACAAGTCTCCTTCGAGGATCGGGGTGCAGCCGACGCCGAAGAAATTCTGGGGAATCTTGAACTCCTTCGAGCAGTCCTTCGCCCAAAACTGTTTGCCGCTGACCAAGTCCAGGCAGAACAGCTTGCCTTCCGGGTTTAGCGTGTAGCAGCGACTCTTGGTCAAGAGCGGAGTGCATCGCGGTCCGTTGTTGTAACCGTACGGATCGGTGAAGCGGCTGGGGTACGTCACCTTCCACAAAACTTCGCCAGTGTCGGCGCGCAGGCATTCGATAATGTCTTCGTCGCGCGGCCGATGATACACGACCAGCCGATTGCCCATCACCGACGGCGCGCTGTAGCCCGTGCCAATCCGCTTCTGCCACGCGACCGGCGGTCCGCCTTCCGGCCAATTTTTCAACCACTGCGTCTCGCTGCATTCGCCGGTTCCTTTCGGACCGAGAAAGCAGGGCCAGTCGTCCCCCGCGCGATCGGGAGCGGGAACCTCAATGATGACTCCGTCCGCCAATTTGGCTGTGAGTGGTCCTTCATCGTCGCCCGGCTTCGTCTCTTGAGCACGTGCCAGCGATGACGCCAGGGTCAATGCAACGAGGAGAGCTTTCAAGGAATCAAGCCAAGCGTGACGGGGCAGGGTCGTCATCGTGTTGCCTTTTCGGTCAATTGGGCCTCGCGAGCGGCGGGAGGTGGGCCATGTCCACTCTATTTCGGGAGTCGGAAGATCTTGAAAGTGCGGTTCGAGAACTTCAAGTCTGCCTCGTGCTTCACGGGGCGGCGAGTGACGACGTAATCAATGCCAGTGTCGCGTGCGAGTTCTCGCAGTTCGTCGGCCGAGTATCGCTTGTCGTTGGCAAAACGGGACTCGCCCCAGTGCTTCATGAATCGCAATCGCCGGTTCCATTCGACGATGCCGGCGGCGTCTTGCGGACAATCTTTGAATGTCACGAACTCGGCTCGCTGAGCATGCCATTTGAACGTGTCGCTCTCGACCGGCGTCTGGAACAACGAGTCCGCCGGAGTGTTCGCGGCGACCCAACGACAGGCGTCCTGCCAATCCGCTCGATGATTGGCTTTCCACGGATGCGGCGGCGGAAAGACTCGACCCGCGATAATCGCCCAGCCGAATCCAACCGTCGCGAGGCTCCAAATCAGGCGTTGCCGCAGCACTGGCCATTCGCTCCGAGCCACCAGCGCCGCGACCGCCAACGGCAACATGAGGTCGAATAACCGAAACGGATAGAACTTCAACAAGGCCATTCGCCAACGGTATCCGAGCATCAACTCCGCCGGACGTTCGCCCGCTCCCACGAGAAAGCCGCACAGGGCGAACAGTGCCGACGCGCCGACGTACGCGACAAACCATCGGTCCCGGGCAGACAACGATGTTTTGCGGCAAAGCCGGCTCAACAGCACCAGCCACAACGCAGCGAGCAACGCATAGCCCGCGTAGTTCGCCGCGCCAAAGTCCATCGGATCGAGATGATGCTTCAGGCGGTACGTGAATTGGATGTAGTTCGCCGCGAATGACCAGTCACCAACCGACGCCTGCGACATCTGCCACACTGGCCACGCGCCCGGCAACGCACT
The DNA here is from genome assembly GCA_964430385.1 of uncultured Planctomycetaceae bacterium. Taxonomy (GTDB): domain Bacteria; phylum Planctomycetota; class Planctomycetia; order Planctomycetales; family Planctomycetaceae; genus CAYSHJ01. Next base: position 1,049 of record CAYSHJ010000154.1, on the reverse strand, counting down.
GACAACCAACAGGACCAGCGAACTGGCCGTCTGAGATTTGAGAATTGAGGTTTCAGATTTCAGATTTCCAGATGCCAGACGTGTGACTTCCGTGAAGCCGAGTGCCGCGACGTGCCACACTCCGACGATCGGATGAAAACTGACAGCCACTCCGCTGCACAGTGCCGCGGCCTTGAGTCGTCGATCAAGCATCGCAGCCATTGCCCAAAAGACGAAGGTGTAGGACACGACTTTCGATTCAAAGCCGCCAATCAACCACTCGCCCGAGAGATTGCCGACGGCTTGCAGGCCGAGAAACATCCATGCGGACAAAAGAATTGACCACGACGACGTTGCCTGGAATCGTCGCATCAACGTCGTCCAGCTTGCCGCCAAGAGAGCGCTGCCGATCACTCGACCCACGAATGCGACCGAGGTGAAATCGAACCACAACGTCAGCCAACCGAATGTCTGATAGAAAACTTGATGCGCGGGGAACGAGTCGAGGAACTGGTCGCGCGCGCACCACGTGGGATCCCAATAGTGCTTTGCCTTCGCGAGGTAGTGCGGCTCGTTCACACCCGGAATTGGTGAAGACACAATCGACACGACCAAGAAGCTGAGCCACACAGCCACGCCGACGAGCCAAGTTGTCCGACGCTCGTTCATGAACCGGCTGCCGATGTGAGGCGCGCATTGATTTCGCCAGGGAGGAAACACAGATCAAACACAGACTCTCAATGACCGGTCATGGGACCAACCTTATGAAATCCGTTTGCTCTTGGTGTTTCATCCGTGGCTGCCAACGGCTGAGCGCCACAGGATGACTCGCCGCGCAACGCGGTTTCTGGCCGCGAGTGTTGTAGGCTCTCGCCGAGGGCGGGAATCGGCTCTCAGCGAGAGCCGACGACATTGCGGCTTCGCCGCGCTACTTCTTTTTCTTGGCCGCCTTTTTGGCAGATTTCTTGGCTGCCTTTTTCGGCGTGGCCGATTTCTTTGCGGCCTTTAGCATGCTGGTGGCGAGCTTCTCGACAACCTCGCCGAGCTTCTTCGGCGTGGCCGCTTTCTTT
>CAYSHJ010000153.1:0-1667 GCA_964430385.1 uncultured Planctomycetaceae bacterium | reverse complement strand
CGAGCCTTCACCGCCGCCCGCATCAACTCCAACACTGGTTCCAGTTGCGGGTTGTCCGCCTTTCGATTGGGGTCGTCCGAATCAAACGTCATCGTGATTCCGCCGGGAAGCTTCAAGCTGACCGACAGTTTGTCGGTCTTCACCGCCACGCGCAGCTTGCCGTCGGCGTCTTTCTTGCCGACCTGCATCGACGAGATGACGAAACGATCTGACTCGGTGTCGATGTTCATCCCTGCCAGAGTCAGTGTTTGCTTAAGCTTCATGTTCGTGTGCAAGACCTGTTTGGTTCCCTCCGTATGTTTAGCTTCCAACCTTACTTGGGCCTGCCCCGGCACGGCCCATCCGACCGCGACCAACGCCAACGTGAGCACACTTCCGAATCGAACCGTTCGCCAAATCTTGGTAATCATGACAGAACTTCCTCATCAGGAGATCGGCCAAATCAGACTCGCCGCGACGAACGGCGATGCCTCATGGCCGCGAGCAAGATGTATTGAATCGAGTTTATTGGCCCCTCGCCATCGAGCGACGCTCGGACGTCGTTCGCCCGCACAGTCGAAATCTTGAGCCGCCTGTCGCTATTCTGCGATCCGTTGAGCGACCGCTACCCGCCGGGCTTGTCCCGGTGGCTGGCGGGCCTCTGCACTACTTCGATCACACCTCGCTGGTTTCAACACTCTGATGCTCAAACTCCTCGACGACCTCAGCGAACGCTGCCGAGTGCCCGACGATCGCAAGGTCCAACTGAAAAACTTTCCGACGCATTGCAACGTGTCGCAGGATTTGTCCGAAGCCGAAGAACGCCAACTTGCCGAGCAAGTGCTGCGGGACAGCGTCGCCGAACTGGCCGACGCACAGGATCGGGTCTATGCGGCGGACTCGTGGTCGGTGCTGGTGATCTTTCAGGCGCTGGACGCGGCGGGCAAAGACGGCACGATCAAGCATGTCATGTCGGGCGTGAACCCGCAGGGCTGCCAAGTCCACTCGTTCAAGAAACCGTCGGACGAGGAACTCGATCACGACTTCTTGTGGCGCTGCACGAAAGCGCTGCCGGAGCGGGGCCGCATCGGCATCTTCAATCGCTCATACTACGAAGAGGTCTTGGTGGTGAAAGTACATCCGGAGTTGCTGAACTTTCAGCGTCTGCCCGATGCGAATCCCACGAAGCAATTCTGGAAAGGCCGCTACAAAGATATCCGCAAGTTTGAAGAACATCTCGAACGCAACGGCACGCGGGTCGTGAAGTTCTTCCTCAACGCCTCCAAGGACGAGCAGAAACGCCGGTTCCTCGAACGCATCAACGACCCCAAGAAGCACTGGAAGTTCGCGACCGGCGACGTGCAGGAACGCAGCTTCTGGGACCAGTACATGCAGGCGTATGAGTCGATGCTCGCCGAGACCAGCACGTCCGAAGCGCCGTGGTACGTGATCCCCGCCGACCAAAAGTGGCTCTGCCGAGCACTCGTGTCGCGCATTCTGGTGACGACGATCGACAGCCTCGGCGCGAAGTACCCCAAGGTCTCGCCGGAACAATTGTCAAAGCTCGACGAATGCCGGCAGCAGCTTGAAGGTGAGTAGCGGCGGAAATCTCAAATCTCAAATCTCAAATCTCAAATCTCAAATCTCAAATCTCAAATCTCAAATCTCAAATCTCAAGTCTCAAATCT
>CAYSHJ010000152.1:0-4785 GCA_964430385.1 uncultured Planctomycetaceae bacterium | reverse complement strand
TCGACGAGCGCCTTGATGACCGGCTGGCGAGTGCCCGGCACTAGGGACGCCTCGACGAGTCGCAGTCGGCTGGCGGGGACCGAGCGAAAACTCTCGAACAGCTTCCGTACCCAGACCGGTCCCTGGAAAGCGACCCCGCCGTCGTGCTCGACGTTGGCGGCCAGTTGCAGCGAGCCCCATTCCGCCGCGCGGTCCAGCCCGCCCAAATAGGCCGTCCCGATCTGCGTCTCCTTCAAGTCCGGCTGAAACGCGTCGAAATAGGCCAGATTGAACCGCACCGCATCCCCCGGCTTCACCCGGAGGTCTTCCACGTCTCTCGAATCGAGCGGCACGGCCCATTCGATCGTGTACGTCCCCTGATCGTGAACCATCACCGCGCGCCCATCCTGCTTTTTGTCGTCGGCATCTTTCCCCGGTGTGGTGACGTGCTTGTCGACAAAACTTCCCGGCCCCACCACTTTGCGATCATCCCCCGCCGCCAGCTCGTTCCCACGGCAGAAGGCCAGCAGAGCCAGATCGAAATCCAGCGGCGCGAGCGACTTATTGACCGTCTCATCGGGGATCGAGAGAGCGACATACAGTCCATTCGCCGAATTCATCACCCGCAGCCGGCACAACCGCGGTGCCGTCACCTTCGCAATCACTTTGAGGAGCGGCAGCTCGAATTCGATGGGCTTGGCGTCCTTCCATTCCTCGTCGCCAATGCGCCCGTCGATCGCCGGTGCCGTGCGGCAGGGAGACGAGGTAACGGTTTTAGGAAGGTTGTCTGCCAGAGCCACGACGGGCGCGACGATAAGGAACAACAGCAGCGCGATCAGCAAGGAGATCGACTTCACGATTTGCTCCTGGAAATGCAGACAGGTCCAATGGGCAAAGAGGAAGGGCCGTTGAAAAAATTGTTCAGAGCCAAACTTCAGTATTCGACAGCCGAGATGCCAGCCTACGGAACGCTCGTCGGCACGTCGAGCTTAAGCAGCCGTTCGGACAAGGTTGGCTTGTGATTGCTCGCTGGCCGAACCTGGGCTGTGACCGTCTTGACCTCGATCTCAACACGAGCCACCTCCGGCAGTTTGGCAGGACCATTCAAGAGGATGGCACCGTCGTGAACGATTCTCTCCAGCAGCGTCATACGCCCTTCGCCAACCTGTTTGTTGCCGGCCCACGAGTAAATCGCGCCGGTTCCGGCCGATGCACCTGCGTAAGTTCTCTTTAACGCCGGATCAAGTTTCTCCCACGGGGACCAGGCCATCCAATTGTGGAAGTCGTTCACCTGCGCGAAGACCGCCGCAGGCGGCGCAGCGATCGTCGCTGTCCGCGTGATGCGAAACTCGGACGGTCGCATGAGCACGAAGACGACGAACACGATGAGGAGAACTGCGAGACCGATGAGAATGTTGGTGAGCATCGAGATTCTGCTCCGGATTGGATTGGGTGATGTGGTTGGCGACCGAGCAATTCAAGTGACTTCGATCACCTTGATTTGTCTGAAATCAGCCGGAACGCGCTAGCGTCCGGTTTGTGCGTCTCCAACTGAACCGGACGCTAGCGCGTTCCGGCTGATCTTTGATTGACCCGACATCACTTGTCCTGCATTTCGTCTCATTGAATCTGGCATTTCGGCAACGCGGCTTTCAACTCGCTGATTCCGGTGGCGGTGACTTTGGTGCGGCGCAGGTCGAGCGATTCCAGGTTCGTCAGGCCCGCCAGGTGTTTGATTCCGACGTCCGTCAGGCCGCTGCCGGCCAGCGACAGCCGTTTGATCTGCTTCAACTCAGACAGGTTTTTGCCCAGCAGATCGCCCAGCGACGGGCAGCCGAGCGACAGGTCGATCAACTCGGGTTGTGCTGTCAACGCCTTCAGCCCGGTACCGCGAATGTTGTTACCGTCGAGCACCAGACGCTTCAGCAAAGGGAGCTTCGGCAGTTGCGTGAGCGACTCGTCGGTCAGTCCGATTTTCACCAGTGACAGTTCGGTCAAGGCGGGCTGCTGATCCAGTGCGGTCAGGCCGTGTCCCTGGATATTGTTGCCGTCGAGCACCAGTCGTTGGAGAGTTGGCAGCTTCGGTAGCGCGGCCAGCCCCGCGTCGCCCAATCCGATATCGGCGAGCGACAACTCCCGCAAGCCGTGGATGGAAGCGACGAAGCCAGGATCCAACGCGGTGATGCCCGAGAGATCTAGACTCTCCAGCCGGTCGAATTCGGGATAACTGAGCGCTGCCAACTGTGCGGGAAGCTTTTCGAGCGGCTTGGTGACACCGGCGAGTGAGACGCGGCGGACCTGGAAGAAGTCGATGGGCAGATCGGCGGCCGCCGGGGCAGGACGCGACTCTGCCTGGCCTGGAGTGCCAATCTCCAACGTTCCACCCAGGGCCAGCACGCTTTCGGCCACGCTACGATTCGCCTCGGACCAGGTGATCTGGCACTTCGGCAGGGCGGTCTTGAGCTGTTCGTGGCCGCGGAGGGAAATACGCGAGTTTGGAAGAGTCAATACGGTCAAACTCGGCAGGCGTGCCAGATCGGCCAGCCCCGCATCGCTCACCCGGGAGAACGACAGATTAAGGCCCACAAGGTTCTTGCAATCCTTGAAGTGGGCCAGCCCTGCATCGCTTACTTTTGGTCCGTACAGATCAAGGCTCGTGAGGTTCTTGCAATCCTTGAAGTGGGCCAGCCCTACATCGGTCACTTGTGGAGCGTGCAGAGTGAGGGACGTGAGGTTCGCGCAATCCTTGAAGTGGGCCAGCCCTGCATCGGTCACTTGTGGAGCGTGCAGAGTGAGGGACGTGAGGTTCGTGCAATCCTTGAAGTGGGCCAGCCCCGCATCGCTTAGTTGCGTGTTGGACAGATAAAGGTACGTGAGGTTCGTGCAATTCTTGAAGTGGACCAGCCCAGCATCGCTCGCCGCGGCACCGTCAAGTTGAAGGTACGTGAGGTTTTTGCAATTCTTGAAGTGGACCATCCCCGCATCGCTCACATAGGTATGGGTCAGAACAAGGTGCGTGAGGTTCTTGCAATCCTTGAAGTGGACCAGCCCCGTATCGCTCAACTGCGTATCGTGCAGAAAAAGGACCGTGAGGTTCTTGCAATCCTTGAAGTGGGCCAGCCCCGCATCGCTCAAATTTTGGTTTAGGCCCAAATTTACGACCGTGAGTTCAAACGTCCCGCGGGGCAGATCGCCGACAGCCGCGATCGGCCGTTCCTGACCGTTCTCGTTGATACTGATTGTGCCGCCGATCGACAGCACCCACTCGGCGGCGCGGCGGTCGGGGTTGGTGGAGGGGCTCGGCTCGATCACGCCGCCGTCCCATTCGATCTTGCACCCCGGCAACGCGGCCGAGAGCTTCTTCACGCCTGCCTCGGTGACCTTCGTGTTCTTGACTTGCACAAGAATCAGCTTCGGCCAGCCACCGAAACTTTCCAACCACATATCACTCACTGAGGTACCGTCCAGACGAAGCCACGTGAGGTTCTTGCAATCCTTGAAGTGCGCCAGGCCTGCATCACTCACTTGTGTAGGACTCAGGTCAAGGTCCGAGAGGTTCTTGCAATCCTTGAAGTGGGCCAGCCCCGCATCGCTCACCTGGGTTGCGCCCAGACTAAGGTTCGTGAGGTTTTGGCAATTCTTGAAGTGGGCCAGTCCCGCATCGCTGACCTTTGTTCCACGAAGACTAAGCAGCTTGAGGTTCTTGCAATCCTTGAAGTGGACGAGCCCCGCATCGCTCACTTCGGTACTTGACAGAGAAAGGAGCGTGAGGTTCTTGCAATTCTTGAAGTGGGCCAGGCCCACATCGCTCACCTGGGTTCCTTCCAGAAAAAGGGTTGTGAGGTTCTTGCAATCCTTGAAGTGCGCAAGCCCCACATCGCTCACTTTTGGGTTTTGGCCCAAACCCACGAGCGCGAGTTCAAACACCCCGCGGGGCAGATCGCCGACAGCCCCGGTCGACCGTTCCGCACCGTTTTCCTTGAAACTGATGGTGCCGCCGATCGACAGCACCCACTCGGCGGCGCGGCGGTCGGAGTTGGTGCTTGGCTCGATCACGCCGCCGTCCCATTCGATCTGGCACCGCGGCAACGCGACCGAGAGCTTCTTCACCCCAGCCTCGGTCACCTTCGTCTTTGTGACGCGCAGGGAAACGAGCTGCGGGTAGTCGGCAAGACGTTCCAAACTCACATCGCTCACCTGGGTGCCGGTCAGATGAAGGACCGCGAGGTTCTTGCAATCCTGGAAGTGGGCCAGCCCCGCATCGCTCACCTGGGTGTCGATCAGATGAAGGTCCGTGAGGTTCTTGCAATCCTGGAAGTGGGCCACGCCCGCGTCGGTCACCTGGGTATTGTGCAGACCAAGGCTCGTGAAGTTCTTGCAATCCTTGAAGTGGGCCAGCCCCGCATCGCTCACTAGTGTAGCGTTCAGCCAAAGGGTCGTGAGGTTCTTGCAATCCTCGAAGTGGGCCAGCCCCGCGTCGCTCACCTGGGTACCGCCGAGACGAAGGTACGTGAGGTTCTTGCAATTCTTGAAGTGCGCCAGCCCCGCATCGCTCACCTGGGTACTGGCCAGATCAAGGTGCGTGAGGTTCTTGCAGTCCTTGAAGTGGGCCAGCCCCGCATCGGTCACTTTTGTATTGCCAAGATTAAGGACCGTGAGGTTCTTGCAATCTTTGAAGTGGGCCAGCCCCGCATCACTCACCTCTGTTCCTTGCAGTTGAAGGCTCGTGAGGTTCTTGCAATCCTGGAAGTGGACCATCCCCGCATCGCTCACCCGTGTTGTGTGCAGATCGAGGTTCGTGAGGTT
>CAYSHJ010000151.1:0-12991 GCA_964430385.1 uncultured Planctomycetaceae bacterium | reverse complement strand
AGCGAAGGCTTGAATTCCAAAATTCAATGGGTGAAGTCCACCGCCCGAGGTTTCCGCAACTTCGATAATTTCACCACCGCAATCTACTTCCATTGCGGCAAACTCGACCTCAAACCAAGCCACTGAGAACCCGGAAGACTCGACTTCTTTACCGTCGAGCAGAACGTGCATCTCCGCGCTGCCCAACCGCGCGAGGCTGTATGTCCAGCGAGACGGTTGCACGGCGGCATCGGCTTCGATTTGCACGAGCACTTCGGGATTGGTGCCGTGAGCCATGACGAAGACCGCTCCGTCGATCAGTTTGGCCGCCTCGTCGTGGTAGCGATGCACCGGTTGCACCAGCAGTCGCATTTCAAAGCGTGAGTTGTCGGGATCCCAGAACTGGTGAGCCTCAAAGCGGCGGCTGATCTCTTTCATTTGTCGCAATCGGATCGCCGGTTGAGCGCCGACTTCGGGAGCGTTCGGAACGTCCTGCAACAAGAAGTGCGACCTCTTCGGAGTCCAACGGGGATTGTTCGGGCCGGTGAGTTGAATCAGCTCCGGTGACGTCAGCGTCAGCGCATGCACCCACGGCTGGTCGTTGCCGATGTTGCGATACAGCTCCAAGAACGCGATGGGGCGGCCCGACTTGCCCCAGGCCCAGAGCGTCCCCGCTTCGTTGTTCCGCGCCGCGTCACCGTAAGTGAGCAGCGGATTCGGCAGGATCTCGATCAGTCCGTCGCGGCCTTTCGCCGACGACTGAACCGTGAACTCCGACATGTGCTCGCGAGCTTCCTTCAGTGCGGGGGACTCGACTTTCTTCGGCGCGTCCTCCTCCGACCGTGCGATCGGCATCAGTGCGAGAAACACCGCAAACAAACCAGCAACTGGAAGACCATGCGACACGATCGTCCCTCCTACTTGGAAAACTGAAACAGCTTCTTGAGCGAAACTTCACGGCTGTGAACGCGGATAAAGAACGGTTCTTTGGGATCGAACGGCGGCTTGCGCCAGGCCACTTCCCAAACCGGCTTGTCGTCGAGCGACGCCTTCAGAGCGTAACCGGTCATTGGAGCCAGCGAGTAATGCCAGCGGTAAGCACCTTCCGACTTGAGTGCTTCGAGGACGATCAACAGTTCCGGGTCCGTCCCGTGAGCGTGGGCGAACAGCGCTCCGTCGACCGTCTCGCTATTCTCGGCACCAAAGCGAGCCAGTGGCTTCGTGAGCAATCGCAACTCGTCGGATTGTGGACGCCCCTCAAACTCATCGGAGGCCGTGAAGCGTTTGGCGATGTCGCGCATTTGGACCAGTCGCTGCACGGGGTTATTCGCCGGAACGGGAGCACCGGGAACCGGCTTCACCTCAACTCCCGCGCGTTTGGGTTCCCAAGTCTCCGCACCTTTGCGAGTGACTCGGAACGGCACGGGGGCCAGCGATTGAAACTCGTGAATCCAGAGGTCTTCGCTGGTCAGAAACACTTGTGCTCCGACCATCGGCCGGCCGGCTTCGCTGGTCCACAGGAAAAAGCCGCCATCTTGCAGGCCACTCACCGGATTAGTGAATCGCAATAGCGGCTCCGGTTTAACCGTCAACTTGGCCTTGAAGTCCGGGGACAACAGGAACTCATAGTCCTTGACCGAGTCCTTCATGAACTCCAGCCGCTTGGCCGCGAGCTTTTCGGTGGCCGACTTTTCGTCCGACTTCGTGTCTGCCTTCGTCTCAGGCTTGTCTTCGGCAGGTAGTAATCGGCTGAGAGACAGCCCCACGAGCAAGGCCGTGGCAAATCGCATTGCTTGAACGGTCTGATTCATGACGGTCACTTTCCTTTCACGAGCTTCGCGGCGCGGATCGACAGGTTCTTGACAACAAAATCCGCGCCGCTGGCTTGGTCGCTGGCGTCGGCGTTGATCGCGAGGTGTTTGATGTCGTTGGTTCCGAGCGGGTTTTGGGTGATGAGGCGGAACTTGTCGGAACCGGGGGCGGCGATGAAGTAGTACAGGACCGGACCCTTGCGTTGCAGACGGAGGCGACCGGCGGTAGCGAATTCGTTGATCGCCTCGTTGAGATACAGGTTCGGGCGGTTCGGGAAGTAGATCGTCGCGGAGGCGTTCGTGGTTTTAGCCATAGATTTCACCCCCTCGCGGATTTCGATGCCCGCTCGATACGAGTCCTCAATGCCGACGTTGAAGCCGATGCCGCTCCCCCATTGTTCTTGCGAGGGGACGGTTTTGAGTCCGGCGTATTCGATGGTCGCGATGAAGTCCCCTTGAAGTTCAATCTTCGGCGAAATGCCCGCGGACTGAGGCTTCGTTTCGCCAGCGGGCATTGAGTAACGGAGACCGGCGTCGGTGGCGGTGATGTATTTGTCTGCCTTGGAGTCCCAAACGGATCGGAACTCGGCGCGGTTGAACTTCGACTTCGTGAAATCCCAGCTCATTGAGTCGGGCAAGTCAGCATCGGGAATCGTTGCCAGTTTCTGCGGACCAACAGCGAGGTCTTGCTCGGCGACGCTCGGCAACTCCGTCGGCCAGTCGCCTCGATAGCGGATGTTGCGGACTCGGACGTCCGATTCGTTGGCGTAGTGGAACAGACCGAAGTGCCGCAGGTTGGTCGGTTCGATGTCACGAGCGAAGACGATGTCGCCGTTGAGTTCGATCGTCAGCGTGTCACCTTTGGTTGCGAACTTGATCGCGTTCCATTCGCGTGGTTTGAGCGGCAACGTAGCAGCGTCGCTCCGCGACGCGCCCGCCGTCGCGCGGTTGACGTTCTTTCTCGTTTGAGCTCGATGCGCGCCGTTGGAATCCGAGTCGCGGAGCGACTCGGCTACGTTATCCGCCATCAGTCCCGTGCGGTCCCAGCGGCCGTCGGTCAGCCAATGGATTTTCACGCCGTCCGGTTCGAGCAGGCAGACCATGCGATCGAGCACCGGATGCACGAGCGTTTTGCCTTTGATCGTGCGCTTCGGCTGATTCGCGCCGAGGTACGACAACTGGTTGCTGGCCGGGGCGGCGAGCTTCACCTCCGGGTCGTAATAGAACTCATACGAAACTTCGCCGTCTTCGAGCATCGGGCGGTGATAGCGGATGATGTTCTCAACCTTGCGTCGGTCGCGGCTCGGATTCGCATCGAGCGTTTGCGGCGAGGTCAGCACCACTTCGTCGAGCTTCCATGTAAACGGCGATTGCCCCCAAGTGTTGCCGTAGTAATCGGTCATCCAACCTTTCAGGTCCGTGGGGGCCAGCAAGTCGAGTTCGCGAGGAATCTCTGGTTTGCCAGAGATGACAATGTCGCGAACGGCTCGCGATGAGTGTCCTGCCAACCCAACAACGGCCAACCACGGATCGGGCTGTTCCGGTAAGTCCGTTTCGTAGAGCGTTTGGCCGTTGACGAAGCTTGTGTAACGCCCGTCTTTCACGACAACTTTGTAGTCGTGCCACTGAAACACTCGGGGTGTAATCGGCGCGGGAGTTGGCAAGAATGCCACGGCGGTTCGCGCGTGAACCACAGAGGTTTGCGTGTGCGAGTACATCAGAGCGTTCGCGATACCGGCTGCCATCAACATCGACTCGCGGGCATCGAAGTCCGACAAGCGGCAGGTCACTTCATAGTTGCCTCGCAGCGGAGATTGAAAGTACGCGCCGTCGAAGTCGTGCCCGCCACGCTCCGCCATTTCACCGGCGATGACATCGAACGACGCAATCGGATAGCCGCTGCCGCGCGACTGGGCGCTCGGCTGCGACACCGTCCGCCACTGACTCGTCTTCGGCTGCGTGCCGAACTTTTCGGGCGTGCCACCGTACATCAAGTACACGCACTGCCCGTGAAGCTGCCGCACAAACCGAGTGAAATCATGCGCGCCCGGGTTCCCCGCTTGAAGCTGGCTGCCCTGAATCGCGGAGAGCATCTCGAAGGCCGCGTCGCGCGTGACCGGATGTTGAATCGCAAGGCTCGCCAGCGCGACGTCCCCCCACCGCGAATACATCGGCGACGTCTTGTCCTGCACAGCCAACGCGTGGCATTCACGAATTCGGTCGATCGCCTGCTGCGGCGCATCTTCCAACAAGTTGATGATGCCGAGCATCGCCGCGCGGGCACGAGCAGCGTCCATCGAACTCGCCGGATCGACCGCCTCGACTTGCCGCTTGAGTTCCTCGATCCGATCCAACTCCGCCGCTGCGAGCACCAGCAAGATCGCTGGGCAAACAAAATTTCCGCCCGTCTGCACCAGCCGCTGATCGACCGCTTGCCGAGCTTCCGCCATCGCCACGTCGATTGGATTCTGATCCAGCAACGGCGGCACGGGATGCGTCGGAGTGAACGCGCCCGTCGTTCGCAGCAGGTCGTGCGACTCATTCGGCATGACCCAGCGATGCAAGAACTTGAATCGCTCGGATGCCTCAAGTGTCACCGCGTGGCGACAAATCTCGTAGGCGTTGTCGGAGTAGAACTTCTCTCCGATCGCATGCGTCAGAAAACGTGAGTTCGGAAGCGGCTCCGTCGGGGTCGGCGCTTCGATCGCGGCCCGCACTTCATCGAACGTCTTCGGCCAGTCGCCCGTCAGCACAACATTCCGAATTCGCAAGTCCGTTTGAGCGGCATCGTGATAGAACCCGATCCTCCGCGAATTCGTCGGCGCGAAGTTCTCAGTAACGACCTCTTTGCCGTTGAGTTCAATCGCGAACAATCCGCCGTTCAGCGACATCCCGACCGAGTTCCAACCGATTTTGACATCGCCCGCACAAGCACGACGGTCCATCAGCCGCAGGGCGCTAGCCCCGGTTTGTGCGGTTTGTGCGTCTCGAACCGGGGCTAGCGCCCTGCGGCTGATCTGATCACTCGCTGGCGCTTCGTGCTTGCCCTCTGCGAACTCACCCAGCGCAAACACCGTCTCGCCAAACGTCGGCTGCGCGGTCGTGACTCCCGGTTGATGCCAGAAATCGAACCGCATCGCTTCGCCGTCGCGCAGCGGACGCTGATACGTCAGCCATGACGGAGATTCACCGCCGAAGAAATCACTACGTCGAGCTGACCGCAACTCGCCGTCAGCGAACGTCCAATCGGTCGCGGCCTGGCCCATCTGAACCGGTTCCCCTTCCATCGTGCCGTCATCTTCGACGATGTACGAATATGTCACGCCGTTCTGTGGCACCTTCACCGAGATGTACCGCCGAGCCTTCAGCGCCTCCGGCTTCGATTCATCGAAGTACGTCGACAGCCAACCGCGCAGCCGCTCGTCGCCAAGCAACACCACCTCGCGCGGGATCGTCGGCGAGCCGCGGATTCGCAGGTTGCGATACGACGGCGTGAACCCCGACATGCTCCCCAGCGTCAGCCACGGAGCCGCCATTCCCGGTTGATCCTCGAAGACCGGCTGCCCGTTCGCGTAGTACTTCACATGGCCGTCACTCACGCGGATCGTGTACCGGTTCCACGGTTCCTTGTTGAGCAGGTTCGTCAGGTTCGGACTTCCCTCGTAGCCCGAATTCCCTTTGCCGCTGAAATTCGCCGTCTCCTGATACGCATAAATCTGACACGCCGCTCCGCCGAATCCGACGCGCCCTTCCGACCAGCCTCCCTCGCGACACTCCAACGCCAGCTCGAACGAACCGCCGAGCGGCATCGCGAACACCAAGTCCGATTCGCGACCGTTCGAGACGTGCGACAAATATCCTTCGTGAGCAAACCACGTCGGAGACAACGCCCCCATCGCCCGCTCGGTTGCCGATTCAAAGCCGATCGCGTCCCACATCTTCGGCCGCATCTTCAGCCAATGCGCCGCGACTTCGCCGGGACCGGCCGCTCGCCCGTTAATCTCTTTGTTCGGCAAGACATCGACCGACCGCAGCCGCAACGTCTCCAACCAAGCCATCCGAAAATGATCGCGTGGCCGCTGCGACTGCGTCCGCTGACCGTGTTCAATCAATCGGAACAAGATCGCTTCCGCGACCTCACGCCATTCCGGATGCACCGCCGCTTCGACCGCGATGACGTAGGTGTCCAACGGAGGCAACGGCTTGTTCTGCACCTCCCATTTCGGAACCGCAGCCGTCGTCGCTTCAAGCAGCCCCTTCAACCGCACCGTCGTCGTGTTCACCCCCAAAGCCGCCGCCGATTTCCCCGCCGCTTGATCCGTTTCTTTCGCCGCGTTCGCCGACCCGTCGCGCACGACCATCGCGAGCGTCCGCAACGACTGCACCGATGGCGTCGGCGGGGTGATCGAACTCAACTCACGAACCAACTCGTCCAGCTTGCCGAGTTCCCGAGCCGTCGCCGCCAACTCCCGATCCGTGCTGAAGACGTCCGACAAAACTCCATGCCCTAGGCTAGCGGGGGACGTCAGTCCCCCGGTTCGTGGATTATCCCTCGACCCATTCCGCCTGCCAGTCGTCGTCGCGTTGCCGGTCGTATTAACCGGGAGACTGACGTCCCCCGCTAGCCTGGGTTCGTTTTGGGGCACGAAGTCAATCAACGACCGCACCGCGTCTCGGTCATCGCTTGGCAGCGCCCACTTCCGCAGCAACTCGAACCGCTCGGCCGGCGCGAGCTTCCTCAATTGCTGCCCCGCTCTCGCCGCGATGTTGACTGCACCGTCGGCTCGGAAATACCGCACCGCTCGCGGGTCCGGAGCTTCTCCGGCTAAATCCAAACCGTCCGCGATCAGCCCCGCGTCAATCAACGCCGCTGCCGCTTGCTGCTTCAACTGGTGGCCCAAATATGCCGAGTACTCCGCTCCGTACTGCCGGTTGCTGAACGGCTTCGCGACCACCGCCATGGCCAACCGTTTCGCGTCCGCCGCTCGCCCAGCGCTTGCGTGAGCTTCCGCCGCGCGAACTCGCAGCCACGGAGCGTTCCCTCGAAACCCCGACTCCGCCGGCAACGACTCTTCCGCCCGATCCAGCACCGCTTCGAGCAACGACAAACCTGCCGCGTCGGACTTCGGCTCGCGCATCGACGCCGTCACCGCCTGACACAAGTATTCGAGCATCGGCCCGTTCGCCGACTTCGCGTCTTCGAGCAACTGCTTGAGTGACTTGTTCGCCAACTCTGCATCATGCTCTGCGACCGCAAGCTGCACCGAGAAGACTCGCGCGACGGCGGCTTCGATCTTCGACGCCGACTCCGCTTCGGCCTTCGCTTTGTCTGCCGCTTTTTCATCGGCACCCGCCGGCTTGTCGGATTTCTCTTGCGGCGCATTCGGCTTCGCCGGTTCCTTCGGCTGCTCAACCTTGATCGCCGCTTGCAGTCGTTTCTTCAATTCATCCGTCTTCTTCGCGTGTACCGCCCAGCGGACCAACTCTGCCCCGGCACTCTCCGGCGGGGGAAACCGACCGTTTGATCGAGACAAATAAATCGCGTCGTAACTCAACTGCCACTGTCCGACATACGGCCTCACAACCCCCGGCGTCTTCGACGGCAACACGACTTCGATCAACACAGCCACGACATCCGCCGGCTTCGCCCCCTTCGCCTCCCAAGCCTTCGACAACCGCTGCACCTGCGGTGCGATCGCCTGAGCCTCCGGATGCTCCAACGGATCGCTCACGCCACCCTCTTTGAATGCGTCGGCCGCCAAGGTCAGCGACTTCGCCAAGTCCCCACTCTCCGCTTCGACCACCGCTTGAGCCAAAGCCTGATGTCCTCGAAATGGCTGAAAAACCTTTGCCTGCGCCGGAGCAGCCTTCCCGCCAAACAACCCTTTCAAGAACTCCAACTGAGCCGATACCGACTGCGGCCGCAGCAAGCAACACGCCATCACGATCAAGGTCATCCCAAAAATCCGTCGGCAACGATTCATCATGTCTCACGTCCTCAATCAATGGCGAAGCCCGAATCCGAAGCGTCTGTTTTGAAGTTGCGTGTTTTGCGTCTTCGCCCCGAAGGGGCCTCGGAAACCAACCCAGGGCAAGCGAGCGCCGCCCTGGGGAATGATGTCCGTGGTGTGTGTGCCCTCAAGGGGCACATGAGCTTTTGATAATTTCCATTGCCCTTCAGGGCACAACCTGTTTTGTCCTGGTTTCCTAGGGCGGCGCTCCCGTTGGTCGCTTGCCCTAGGCTGATTTCCAAGACCTCTTCGAGGAAAAAGGCCAAACTGCACAACTTCAAAACTGACGTGTTCGGCTTATTTCTCAAACCTAGTTCTCCGCATATTTCTCACGCCTACTTCTCCGCCCCGTCTCGCGGGTGATAGCTGTTGTACGTCTTCGCGATGTTTTTCTTGTCGCCGATCGGGTTGGACTCGTGCGACTTGTCGAGCGGTGCGTCCCAGACTTTGCGGTCGCCGTCGTAGACCGAGACGTTCCAATAATGAAACCGAGCGAACGCATGTCGAAACCCGGCTCGCTTCGTTCCGTTCAAGTCTTCTTGAAACGCTTCGACCAGCAGCAGCACTTCCGGATCAGTCGCCACCGCGAACGAAAAGATCGCTCCGTCGATGACGCCGTGTTTCGGCGACGAGTACTCAAACAGCGGCCGGGAGATCAGCCGCAACTCCGTGCGGTCTTCTTTCGGACTGACCAACTCCGCCCGAAACGGCCGAGCCAACTGTCGCATCTGCAACAGCCGAGCGACGTGCGTCGTCGCAGGTTGCGGCGAGTCCTCAAAATTACGCCACTCGATCCCCGCCCCCTTTGGTGTCCAAGCGAGTTTCCCAGCGAACGACGATCGCAACGGCCCGGCGGCCAGTGATTGAAACTCGTGCTTCGCATAAACCTTGTCGTTGACCTCGTAAGTAAACAGCGACCCAATCGCCAACGGTTGATCGTCGAGCCTCCAAACATAAATCGCTCCACGTTCTTGCTGCCGAGCCGGATTCGTCCAATTCATCAACGACCTCTCGTTGAACGTCAGCTTGGCTTTGTCCTTCACCGACTCAATGACGTATTTGCGAGCGTCCTCGATAAACGGAGCCGACTCTTGCGCCGACGCACGGTTCGATATGGCAATCGCCAACGCGAGAATACTCGAAATACGAAACCCGAAAGAGTGCAACCGCCGATTCATCATCGTCTTCCTTTACCGCGTCATTCGCTGCGTTCTGAAAAGAACCACATCCACGTTTCAAAGACTTGCCCGCGACTCACGAGATACGGCTGCGACCAAACCGGCTTGTCATCGAGTCGCACTTGCAGGCCGCCGTTGGTCATCCCGGTCACACCGAATTCCCAACGAGCCGATTCCTTTTCGCCGCGCCATTGGATGGCGACCATCGCATCGGGATTCGTGCCGGTCGCGCTCAGGCCGAAGAGTGCTCCGTCGGCGATGTGGTCGGCCGGACTGGCGTATCGAAACAGCGGAGTCGGCAGCAGGCGCATTTCGGTCTTGGCATCGTCCGCCGCGCCGCCGGTCATCGTCGCGGCAAACCGCCGAGACAACTGCTTCAACTGGATCAGCCGAGCCGACTTTGACTTCGCGATCTTCGGCCCGTCGCTCAACGGCTGGAACGCCAGGCCCGGCTTCTTCGATTCAAACTCGCGATCAAATGGCCACGTCACCGTGACTAAGTTCGGCGACGCCGAGCCAACATTGAACAACCAGTGCCGCTTGGGGTCCGGGAAGCGGTACCGCTCCAGTTTCATCACCGAGACCGGCCGGCCTTCGACCGTCCAAATCCACATCGTCGCATCGCGAATGAATCGCTGCTCGTCGCTGTAGCGGAAGATCGGTTCTCCCACGAATTTTGCTGGGCGAAGCTGCTCGCCCGTTTTCTCCGTGACTTTGATCGCCGCCACCGCCGACCGCATCTCCTTGAGCAACGCTTGTCGCTCCGCCGTGCCGGTATCGCCAGCCGGATCGTCCGCGGCGACGAGCGACAACTGGCAGATCTGAACGACTACCAGAGCAACCGCCAGAATTCCAATGACGGCATGTCGAGACCGCTTGTGCATTTCAATTCTTTTTCCGATGTGACTCGTCGCGGCAGGCTCGGCCCTCGGATGCCGTCAACTACAGACACCGTGTCTGGAATCATATCGAGCAGCCAAGCTTGGCTGTCAATGATACGGCGGAGCGTCAGTCGGCGTGCGTCTGGCAACAGATCTTGGCAAGTGCGGTGAATGGCCAACACCCACCCGAACCGCGAGCGTTGAAGTTGCGTTTGGATTCGTCGTCTTCTTTCATTCGTTGGACTCTCTGGCCGATCGTTGCTCACGGTTTGACCTTCGTTGCGGGTGCCACTTTTTTGTCGTTGACGCCGCTCCCCAGGGGGATTTGTTGGGGGGAGAAAAACGCATACGGTTCTTTGGCCAGATTCATCGCGTTGGTGAGCCTCGCAACCGACCAGACTTCTTGGTCCCGAAAGGTCACTCGCAGCGCGTCGCCGTTCATGCGCACGAGTCCGAACTGCCAGTTCGCGCCCGCTTTCGTTTGGGTCGCCTCCAGCATCAAGAAGACTTCTGGGTCGGTTCCCTCGACGAACGCGAACAGAGCACCGTCGGCGTACGTCGCTTTCTCGTTCGGGACCGGATACCGAAAAACCGGTTGCGTGAGCATTCGAAGCTGTCGCTTCACGGCCGCATCGTCGCTGCGCGTGTCGGCCAGATGCGCGACGAAGTCAGCGGACAGCCGTCGCATCTGCACGAGCCTCGCCGCCGGTGTCTTCGCCGGAGCATCGGCATTCGACAGCGCTCTGAGCGTCACGCCCGCCTTCTCAGAATTCCAAAAACGGGTGTCTTCGATGCGTCCCGCGATTCGTCCCGGAGCCAACGAAGTGACTTCCAACGTGCGGCCCCAATCGGGCGAGAACCAGTGGTACCAGCTCCCGATCACTGTCGGCCGGCCGTTGTCTGTCCACACGAAGACCTCGCCGATCACTTTCCCGATCGTCGGATTCGACCACCGCAAGATCGGCTCCGGATGCAATGCCAGCTTCGTGTTGCCCGCCTCGCCCGCGCTGAACTCGCAGCGGCCGACAAATTCCTTCGCGGTGGCTGCGACCGAAGCTCGCAACGCCTCTTCATTCTCATTGTTCAGATCCTTCGGTTTCTCGGCAGCGAGTTGGCTGGGCAGGATCAACATCAGCGAAAGCAGAATGGATTGCATGGCGAGTTTTCTTTCTGAGTTCATGGAGCCACGCTCGCCAAAAGCGTGGGTCAACGAGGATCGAGTCACCGTCCCCCACGGTCTGGCGACCGTGGCTACTGGGGAGTTGGCTTAACGGCCTCTTCAGGCTTCGCTTTCTCAAACGGATTGCCGAACGGGTAGTCCTTCAGCGGGACACGGATGGGATAGAACGGCTCGGTGTTGACCCACTCGTCGATGTGCGGAAACTCGGCGACGATCGTGGCGTGGCGAGCAAACCGGATGCGATACGTCGTGCAGCGCGACGCGGAGTAATGCCACTCCAGACCCGTGGGAGTTTGCCGGGCCTCGACCAGCAGCACCGCTTCCGGGCCGGACTGCACAAAGCCGAACATCGCGCCGTCCACGACGTCCTCTTCGAACACCTGATAGCGATACAGCGGCGTCGGCAGCAGTCGCATTTGCCAGTCGGATTTCTCCTTTCCGCCCCAGTTACAGATGACTTGAAACTCCTTGGCGATGTTCCGCATCTGCACGAGCCGCGTCGACGCCTTGTCCGACGGCGGCTTCACGTCGTCGAGCGGTTTGAGCGCGCTGCCTGGTTGGTGTGGCTTCCAGAACGGCTGATCTCCGTGCCGCATTTCGATCGGCCGATCTGTCAGCGAGACAAACACTCGTCCCCAAAATTGAGTCGGCACGTTGTAGTGACAATTCATCACCACTACGGGACGGCCTCGATCCGTCCACAGAAACATCAAGCCATCACCGTTCTGGCTGATCGGATTGTCCCACCGCGTCAACGGGTCTTCGACCAGCTCACACGGCTTGTCAGTTCGCCCATCGACAACCAGCCGATACTCGCGCAGGCGACGGCGATAGAAATCGAGCTTCTCTTTGCCCACAGGCGCATTCGCGGCGGACTTCGTGGAATCATCGGCGAACACTGCGGACACGACGCCGATCAACGCCACAGCCAAAAACGATACAGCCAAAAACGATACAGGCGAGCGGGGCGGCGTCAGCCCCCCGGTCTGGGATCGAAACCACCGGGGGGCTGACGCCGCCCCGCTCGCCAAAACACGCGCGCAAGAAACATACATGTTTCGGATTAAGACTCTGAGGCTTCTCATGGCTCGCCGCCTTTGTCTTTGAAGACCGACTTCATTCGCCAATAAGGATTCGTATTGGGAAAGACCTCGGTTCGCAGCGCGGGTTGTTTGGCAGCGTGACCCAGAATTCATGAGCCGAGAATTTTTGAGCCAACGCTTTCATCTGCCGAATGCGTCCCGCTGGCGTGTCGGCGGGCAGAGGAGCACCCGGCAACGGTTGGAATTTCAGACTGCTCGACTGCGGCGTCCAAGTCTGGCCGGTGGTCACAGTCAACTTGATCGGAGTGTCAGTCGTGGCATGAAACGCTTGGCTCCAAAACAGTCCGTCGGGCTGCCGCAACATCTCCAACACAGCGACCGGCCGGCCGTGCTTCCCCCAAATCCAGACCGTCCCATGATGTCCACCCCACAGCGGAGCCCTGAAACGCAACACGGGATTCTCAACCCGCTCAATCTCTGCTCCGGTCTTGGCATGCTGAAGTCGCAACAGCCCAACCTGCTCGCGCGAAAGCCGCATCTGCTCGCGTGCGAGGGTTACTTCGTCGGACTCTTTGGCCGGCGAGTCCTTCTTTTCCTGAGCAGACAACGACAGCCCGTTCAAGACAACGGCCACGACGGCCATCAACGTCCAATGATTCAGGAGCATTCGCACTTCACTTCTCCTCGACCTTCAACACCATTCGCGGGTGGCCCAGCTTCGCAGAAGCTGGGTGCCGCAGGCACAAGAAACCTGGAGTTGACGCTGATTCCAGAGTGGACGCTGGTGGTTGATTCGACGCCAAGCTCAAGTTTCTAATGCTGCGCACACAGCTTGATGCAAGCTGTGCCACCCGCGTGGTAGTGCGGGATGTGTCCGAGCAGCGGGATGTTCTCGAGCGCGATCGGTT
>CAYSHJ010000150.1:0-8521 GCA_964430385.1 uncultured Planctomycetaceae bacterium | reverse complement strand
GGACTCGCTTCCTGCAAAACACGCCATTGCCGGAAGAAACACCAGGCACAACATGACCTGGATAACCTGTCGCACTGCCGAGGCTGGGTGCCTCATTGATCCTGAAAACAATCGAATTCGTTCTTGCTTCATCATCGTTCTCACCTCGGTGTCATTGGGTGTCGAAAATTCATGAAACGGAATGCAAACAGGCGCCTCAACGACGCGAACACAAGAACTCCAGCAGGTCGCTGAGATCCTGAGAGCTCATGGACTTGTCGAGCCCTTCGGGCATGATTGAAACGTCCGAGGGACGCATCTCTTCGACGTCGTCTCGAGGAATGCGGATCTCGGCCAGTTGAGCGGTGCGCAGATAAACGGCATCCGACGTCTCGCGGACGATGATCCCGCTGTGCACGCGTCCCTCCGATGTGGCAATTGTGTAAGTCTTGAATCCCAGAGCGATCGTGGAACTCGGAAATACGACCGCCTCGGTCAGATCAATAGGACTCCGCAGTCGCCCAATCTTGGAGAGTTCCGGGCCGACCTTGCCCCCTTGACCGTCAATGTGATGGCACCCGGAACAGGCGGCTTTCTTCGAGAAGAACACTCGTCGGCCGCGATCGGCATCACCTTTGACCTGCGACAATCTCTGTCCGACCTGCGACAGATACGCGGCTTGCTGTTCGCGACGCGCGCGGAGTTTCTCGACCAATGGTTGAGCAGCAGTATGAACCTCCACCGGATATTCCCGGAGCACCCGGTTCAAATCGTCGGCGGTCAGCGCATCGGCCCCGGGCGATCGCCGGAGCGCGTCAACCAGTATCAGACCAACGCCTTTTGATGGCGACCTCTCGTAGGCCGCAATCAATAGCGGCACCTCCAGCGGCCCGGCTGCCGCCACCAGTGGACCAAGCCGGATCAATTGTTGATCGGCTAGCCGGCCAACGCCGATGGCACGGGCTGCCGAGGCGCGCACCAGTGGTTCGGTGTCGCCGCCAAGATGGACGAGCAGAAATGCGAACAAAGTCTCATCCAAAGCGTCTCGACGTTCGGCCATGCATTCCAGCGCACGGATCCGCAGATCGACGGGTCGCATTGCGTCACGGCTCAATGCATCAAGCTGTTTGTCGAACGCAGACAAGTTCCGCGAAGAAATGACGGCCACAGCCTCGCCTTGCAGGCGAGCGTTCGACTCTGCCAGTACCGTCTTCAACGCGTCTTGCCATCGCTCGGGAAAAACCGCCAAGCGGCAGCGCGCCATCACCTCCAGCAGCAGGACCCGCCGATCGAGAGGCGTCCTCTGATCGGCGATCGCGTCCGCAATGAGTTGCTGAAACTTCCCTTCGGAGCCGAATGCGATCAATGCACCAGTCAGCGATTGTTGCTGCTGCTGGGATAGTTGAGGATGCACCAGCCATTGCCGGATCAGATCGACGACCGTTGTGGACCACCCCTCCCGGCGGCTGATCACATCGAGTGCGGCCTGTTGAAGATCGGGATCGTCCGTGTCGAGCAGAGGGGTCACGAGATCACGGCTGAGTTCGCCATGCGGCATCTGATCCAGTGCGATTAGACCGGCGCGGCGCACGTTGGGTCTGGGATCTTCCAGCGCAGCGAGTGTCGCCTTCCGGTCATCGATCCCGATCAGCGCAAAAATGATCGAGTGTTCGAGAAATCGGTCCGTCCCTTCCTTTCGAAGGCTTGCCAGCAGCGCAGGGACGGCACTCGCTTCCCCGATTCGTCCCAACGCTTCGGCGGCTTTCAGCCGCAATGGAGGTTCGTCGGAGGCGACAACCGCGGCCAACGCGCCAACTGCCTGCGCATCGCGTTCGAGTGCCACGCAGTGTAGGGCAACATGCCGCAGACTGGGATTGCCTTCGGTAAGAGCATGTCGCACGGCCGCATGTGCTTCCGCTTGATCGATGCGTGCGAGCGCCCACAGGGCGTTCCGCCGCGCATCGAGAGAGGCCGACGACGATCGGCACGTTGCCGCAAGCGCCTTGACTGCCGACAGGCCAAGTTGGGAGAGGCGGACGACGGCCTTGTCACGCACCTTGATGCGGGGGTCGTCGAGCAGCACGACAAAAGTCTCGGGCGCGTTTGAGGCCCAATCGGTCGACAGCCCCCAGGGATCATTCGGCTGCGGAACATCCTTCTTGCGAATGCGGTAAATCGCCCCCTTGACCTCCGGCCTGGCGATCTTTGACGTGGGGCAACCGTAGTTGAACCACGCGCCCATATCGACGACCAGCAGACTGCCGTCGGCATCTTCAAGCACGTCGGTCGGATGAACGTTCTGGTCCAGCGTAACGAGGAAGTCCTTTTCCAAACCCCTTAGCGTTGAACCCTCACGCGTCAGGATGTGCTGCTGCACCTTATGCACGTTGAACTGGGCCGTCAACAGCGTGCCGCGGTTGTGTTCACCGAAGTAGCTTGTGCGAATTTGCTCGAGACCGCAAAGGGCTACCGGAAGGGCCGCGGAAAACGAACTCACGGAACCCAATGGCGGACCTGTTTGAATGAGTTCGCTCGTACTCGGATGCTCAACGCTCGGGTAGACTCCCCCTTCAACGTAGTGCAGAATCTGGTCGCCCGATCCCTGGTCCATCGTGCCAATCAACGAACCGTCCGGCAGGAAGACCAACTCGACCGGATTGTCAAAGCCTCCCCCGGCAATTCGTTCAATCCGTGTACCGTCGGTCCGGCAGCGAAAGATCCTCGCCGCAAACCCTTTGAGAACCTTGCCCTCCCGGCATTGAATGTCATATCCATGTCGCCCGTCGGTCCAATACAGATATCCGTCAGGGCCAAGGAATGGACCGTGGATATCGCAGCCGTTTCCATTGAACCCAAATTTCCCAACCAGGACCTCGCGGCGGTCCGCACGTCCGTCGTCGTCGGTGTCTTCTAGTTTCCAAATATTCGGATGCGATGCTGTGTACACCGCACCGTCATGCCAAAGCACGCCCTGAGGAAAGATCAATTTGTCAGCGAACAGCGTGCTTGTATCGAAGTGCCCGTCACCGTCAGTGTCTTCGAGCCGTGTAATACGACCGAGCTTCTTTTCGACAAGTTCCTCTCCGGCCACATTCAATCCGGTTCCTTCGGCAACGTACAGGCGTCCAGAGTCGTCAAAGCAAGCAAACAGGGGATAGTGGACCAGCGGTTGCCCTGCGACCTTTTCGACGACAAAACCTTCGGGAGCCGAAAACTGGGGAACGTCTTCAGCCGGCAGTGCGTTCAACGGATACACCAGGACCAGGATTGCGGACCATACGCTGAACTGAAAATGAATCCGCGAACAACACCCGTCGGTAGCCATGAGTTCTCCTTCGAGCTGTCGTAACGCCGTCGTTGAGGAACGAATGCGCTTGCTTGCATTTCAGAAACTGCAACGATCGATCAAATGCAGGCTATGTGAGAGTCGTCAGGCCGGGTATGGCAAGTGGCAACTGTTCGACCTTTGTATTCCAATCGATGTTTTCGGGAACAAGCTTTTGTTGAGAGCACATCGCCTGATCCCAGGTGACTCTCTGCCCCGTGTAGGCCGCCATACGCCCCATGATGGCCATCAGCGTCGTATGCGCCATACGCGTGCCGTCATTGATGGGCTTTCCGGCACGGATCGACGCGAACAACTCGTCATGTTCGACCTGGTGCGAGTTCTGCTTGGGGCCTTTGTAGCGCCAGCGAGTTTCACCGTCGATCGCGGGATTATGACCGATCGTGCAGACGCCTTTGGATCCAATAATGTAGTCCAGGTTGGACGTATGGCATCCGTCATGCGTGCGGCAGCCGAGAAATCCTCGAATTCCATTTGAGAATTCAAAAACGACGAAGCCATTGTCAAATGTGTTGCCGTCAGAGGGAAAAATGCGGCTTCCGACGGCCACAGCAGCGACTGGCAATTCATCGTTGAGAAACCAGGCCATCTTGTCGATGGAGTGTCCGCCTGCCAGAACGAGAGTCAGGTCGCCGGATAGCCAGAGGTAGCTGTACCAGTCTCGAATTTGCCATTCCAAGTCGCTCATTCGCTCTGTGCGCTCGCCCTCATATTTGTGACGCAGCCCGCTCGTGTAATACGTGGCGTAAATTGCACGAACCTCCCCGATGGCGCCGTTGCGTACCTGTTCCAATGCGGCGCGCGTACCCGGGTCGTAGCGCCAGTTAAAGCCGGACACGATTGCCAGCCCCTGCTTTTCAGCCAGTTGCGCTGACTTCAGCACGGAACGAACACCGGGAGCATCAATAGCGGGGGTGATTTCGACAAATGCGTTCTTTCCGCCTTCGATGGCAGCTTCCAGATGCTGCGGGCGAAAGCCGGGCGGCGTCGCGAGTAAGACGACATCGACGTCGCTTTCGATGACTTTCTGATAGGCATCGAAGCCGACAAAACGCCGTTCTTTGGGAACGGCGACTTTCTTCGGAACCTCCTTCGTAAGTAGCGCGACGCTCGATTCCAGGTTGTCTGCGAACAAGTCTCCCATCGCAAAAAGCTCGACGTTCTGATCCGCAGCGAGAGCGTTCACTGCTGCTCCCGTGCCGCGTCCGCCGCAGCCAATCAGCCCCACTCGCAAAGTCCCATTTTTGTTAGCGCCCGATGCGACTGCTGGAGATTCCAGGCGGTATGCCAGCGCGCCCCCCACGGCCGCGGAAGCTGAGGACCACAGAAAGTCCCGTCGCGAAGACGCCTCTTGTTCGTTTTGAGTCATTTTGCCACTCCTTGCAAGTTTACTGGATCCCGCCCCGCATCCCTTTCCGAGACGAATGCCCGGTACAATTCCAAGGGCTGCGACATTTTTTCGTCAAGCTCTGTTAAAGCCAGACGGACTTTCACTACCCGACGATTGCCCGGTGACAGGTCGTTTCCGAATAACGACAAATCGAATGCACTGTAAGGGGTGAGTCGGTCTTCATCTCTCTCGGCGTGGTACCTCGTGCTGAGCGCAAAGCAATCACGAGGATGCGACATCAAGACGAAGCCCAGCTTTCTCTCAGAATCAGCGAGAACCGCCAAACAATCCGCATAGTGACGAACCGGACACAACTGAATGTCGGTAAGGTCCCATCGCCCATCGAGACCGAGCCTCGCGGCATGGACGTCCCGGGGAAATACGAGCAATGTCCCGCGAAAGACATCATTCACGGTCGGCACGATCGGTTGCACAAGATCACGATTGGCTTGCTTCGAGCCATGTACCGGTCGCAGGTAGACATACGGTGTCAGCGATTTGTCAAAATAGTTTGAGAGAAAGAGTTCATAACCTGCGTACGTCCCCTGCGATTCGACCGTGATCGTCAAGTCAATCGCGCGAGGAGCAGAGATTTCGTAGCGAGCCGTGATCTGTCCCTGGTGACGTGATGTCACTTCGCCCAAGTGCGTATCAGTGGGGGGCCATGTCACCTCGACCCAGTTGACGGCAGACTTTGTGGTGCGATTCATGTGACGTGGCACGCCCATGACGCGATTCACGGACATCAACCGGTATAGATTGAGCGCTGACAACCCTGGATAAATCACCTGTCGACCTGTTGCTTGATCCACAAGTTCCGTGACGCCGTGGTATGCTCCATCCAATCGAATTACCCCACGCATCCACTCTGTTTCAAATTCAAAGTGATCCTTTTTGGCAGCAGGCTTGAGTACCGAGAATTGAGCCGCCTCCTTCAGATTCTCCTGTTTCGAATCTCGACCTGCTGGCTCATCGGCGACTGCGAACGGAGCCATAGCCGACATCGCGGCGACTAATAATATCGTGATCTGCAAAAGAGTCATCAGAATGCTCTCCGGATACTGTTTCATCGAGTCACCCTCCGTTTGCAGAACCCGCTTCGGCCACCGACAGTTCGAGTGATTGATTCCCCGCTCCATCAGTCCGGTTGCAGTGATTTCGACGCTGCGTCGGCCAGCCTATCGCTTGCCGCAATGAGGTCGCATTCAACGCGGTTGCGTAACCAGTTGCGCGATAGGTGCACCGCCGGGCCGACAATAATTGAATAGTAAAGTTCTTTGGGAAATTGCGCGATTTCGCCCCGCATCACAAATGGCTCGATCTGTTCCCACACCGCCTGGGCGAAGTCCTTGCTCAGTATCCGGTACTGTTCGCTGATCTCCCCAGAATCGTCGGCCATCCCCAGTCGTGTCAGATACAAAGCCCGCCGCGGCTCATCGACGATATAGTGCATATGTGTCGCGATAATCGCTCGAATCTTCCCAGGAGCGGTTGTTTCCTTCTCAATCGCCGCGAGCACTTTCTGGTGATAGGCCTGCATTCCATCCACGAACAATGTCATTGCAATTTCATCTTTACTGCGGAACAGATGGTAGATGCTCCCGTGGCTGGCTCTTGAAGCCGTTCGAATCTGCTCGATCGTCGTTGCTTCTACACCTTTCGAGAGAAAGCACTCAAGTGCCGCATCAAGGATTTCACGGCGACGTTGCAGGGTCGCTTGCCGCCTTGGGGCGTTCTTGAGTGAGGTTGTGGAGATCTCATTCACGGCTAGATTTATAATCTAGACAGATAGTCTAGTCAAGGATGGCCGCATGATTGTTCCAGACTTTTCCGGTGTTCGCTTTCGCAGGGGCCGCATACGAAGTGCCGGTCTGAAGAGACGCTTTTCACCATGCGACTGGAGTCGGTCGGCCGGTTCAAAATACGTTGAACAAGGGAGGCGAGAGGCCAAGGCCTACCTCGATGTGCGCAGTCAGGCCGACTTGACGATGAAGCTCACTGTTGGCTTCGGTCCCCACGGCCTCTCGTCCTTATGTAACGCCCGCCGTCGTCCCGTAATCTCAGTCGTTTCTTCGGAATCTCAGTCGTTTCTTCGGAATCCCATCAAACCACCGTTTTTCGCTCATGAACCGCACACACAGTTCCTGCACGGTACGTCGTTCATGGTCCGCAAGTATGGCACAAATGGCATAGGCTCGAACCACCGGGCCAGTCGAATCGCCTGATGGCAGGCGAACTCGTCACAGTCTTCGCGCGTCGGTCATTGCGGTCATTCGCCGGACTCGACTTTTACTTGCCTCCCCGCCGCCTCACCGAATTCCGTGTCGGGGAAGCGGCTCGCTATGTCTTGGAGCAGTCGGCGAGCGTCGTCTTTTTGGCCGAGGCGTCGAAGTGATTCGGCGGCTTCGAAGCCGGCGCGGGCGGCGAGTCGCGGATCGGGAGCGTCCATCAGCGGCAGCCACAGCCAGGCGGTCGCGGCTCGTTCATGTTCGCGACGCGCGGCCCAGCCGCGGCCGAGCAAGTACGATGGCCCGGCTCGCAGAGACGACGGCAACTCGCGGACACGCGCGTCCCAGCGTTGCAGTTCCAGGTCGCTGACGTCGAGCGCTCGCAGCTTGATCCGCCACAATTGAGTTTGCGCGAGCAGTCGAACTGGCTCGTTGCGGCCGCGCTGTAACGCGGCCAGTTCTTGCTGAGCCGTCTCGCCGAGTTGTGCGTCGTCCAGCAGCCAGCTCGCGCCAAGCAAGCGGGCGACGTCGATCTCGCTCGTCAGCCAACCGCGCGCGGCGGATTTGTTCGCTCCGTCGGTTTGCTCAGGTGCCCATACCAACGGGATCAACCCGAAGTGCCGAGTCGTCGGGTCGCTCTCGACGATCATCAAGAACCGCGTGCCGGCGGTCGCTCGATTGCCTTGCCGCAGCGCGCACTTCACCAAGAGCGACAGAATCTCGCGGCGTACCCACGCGCGTTTTTCCGCGACGAGCGCCTCCTGTAGCGCCCGCGCGGCGTCCTCGACTTTCCGGTCGGCCAGTAGCTTGCGGCCCCGTTCGTGTGAGTCCAGCCATTCAGTGCGCACCTCGATGACCTGCTCCGCTGGATATTCCTTCCGAGGCACGCCCGACTTCAATTGCACCGTGATCTTCTCGCCCGTGTATTCGATGATCGAACAAGGCACGACCATGCGACTGCTTTGATTGTCGAGTTGCAGGATGACTTGATCCTGCGCGGCAAGATCAGTCGCTACGAGAAGCGAGAGACACAACAGGCTGAAACAGATTGTTCTCAGGAAAGGTGTTTGGTTTGAGCCGCGTCCGGTTGATTGCAAATTGCAAAATGCAAATTGCAAAATGCAAATTGGAGGCACGCACTCGCGCGGCCACTGTCTCTCAATTGACAATTTGCATTTTGCAATTCGCAGTTTGCAATCTTCGTTTGCCACGGCAATGATTCCTCCGACTCAGCACGTTCTCCGGTCGCCACGAAGCGCGCAATTGCCGCCGTGTCCCGGCCGATGACGGTGAGACCAAACCGCTCTGGCAGGCTGGCAGTTTACTCTCGACGGATTTCTGGACAACATGGCGGACATGAACCGGGCGTCGAACAGAAGCGAACGAAGAAAACGAAGGACGGCCGAGGTTATTTCGGCGTATTTCGTGCCTCCTACGCTCGGTCGCCGCGAGTTTGTCTTGTCGGGACTCGCCGCGTGCGTCGGTTTGGGACGCCTCGCGCGAGCGGTGGCAGATCCGAAGGACTCGTCGAAGCTAGACAACTCGCCGCGCGATCACGTCACGCCGCAGACGCAGCAG
>CAYSHJ010000149.1:0-3979 GCA_964430385.1 uncultured Planctomycetaceae bacterium | reverse complement strand
ACCACTACGGCCGGTGCCGGGAGTCGAGTCGACCGAGTTCGAATCCATCGTGATTGACCTTGTCGCAGAAACAACGTGGTACAGATAGCGCGACCGTGCTCCGAACGCGACCAACCGCAAGCACGACGAATACGTGATGCTAGCGTATCCAAGAGGCGCGGCGACAAACAATTCGCGACGGCTGACCTCACCTACGAATGTTCCGCCGTGGCAATTGATATTGCGACAGTGGGAGTTACTTGCCGACGCCGTACAGCTTGGTCCGCGTGCGGATGTAGAGGCGACCGTCGGCGATCGCTGGCGTGCCGATGATGCTCTCGCCCAGATCGTTCTTCGCAAGCACATCGAGTTCTGGGCCGTCCTTGAGGACCACGACGACGCCGTTTTGCCCCGCGACGTAGATCTTGCCATCGCCAGACACCGGCGAGGCCAGGTAGCTCCCTTCGTTGCCGATGCGGCGTCGTTCCCAAACGGGATCGGCCGTGCCGGTTGCGAAGCAACTCGAAATGCCGCCACTTTTGATCAGCAACATGCGATCGTTGACAACCAGCGGCGAAACCACATGGTCCGGAGCCTTGTTGACACGCTTCCACACGAGATGCGTGCGGCTCACGTCCCCGCCGCCGCCACCGCGCACGGCTTGGATCGACGCTTCCTTTTGCAGTTCCGCGTCGAATTTCTTCCAATCTTTTTCGTCTTTGGCGCGCGCCTGACTGTCCGCTGCCAGCAGCCCGCCCTGATTCTTCGGGTCGAGGAACGCCTTGTCGATCTCGTCGCCTTCGAGCACCCCGTCTTTATTCGTGTCGCCACGCTCGAACTTCTTCCAGAACGCCTCCGGAATCGGCGTCTCTTTTTGCTTGCGGCTGAGACGAATCTCTTCGCGAGTGATCTTGCCATCTCCGTTCGTGTCGGCGGTGGCCCGCCATTGATACGAGATGCCAAAACTCTCGACCGAGACGTACACGATTCCGTCGTGACTCACCGGCGTCGTCTTGATGTTGCGACAGAACAGTTCGGCGGACCATTTTCGCTGGCCATCGCTCGGGTCATAGCCGATCAACTTCCCGGTCCCGGCAACGACAATCTCAGGCCCCTGTTTGGTCTCGCAGATGACCGGATGCGAATAGCTCACGGCCATGTCGCTGCGATCGTCTTGCCAAATCACTTTTCCGGTTTTCCGGTCGACGGCATAGAGCGCGGGGCTGAGATCGTCGTCCTGGCAGAAGATCACTTTGTCCTCGAACAATACCGGCGACATGCCGGCTCCCCAATCGAAGATAAAGAACGGCTCCGGCAGTTTGAGTTCCCAGGCAGTCTTGCCGTCGCGCGCGTCCAGAGCCGCCAGGCCGAGTCGCGTGAAGTAAACGTAGACTCGTTCGGCATCGGCGGCCGGCGTCGACGAGGCGTAACTGTTGGGGTCGGTGATGGTCGGCAGCGGTTCCGGACCGGGATCGAACTCGCGTTTCCACAACGGTTTTCCCGTCGCGGCCTCGAAGCACGACACGACGAATCTCAGTTCTTCGGGTTTGGCCCCCACCATGCCGGTCACAAAGACTCGCCCGGCCGCGACCGTTGCCGAGCCGATGCCGTCACCCACTTCCGCCGACCAAGCCACGTTCTGGGTCGCGGAGAATTCGGTCGGCAGCGACTTCTTCGACATCGAGACGCCACTGCAATTCGGACCACGAAACTGCGGCCAATCTTCGGCGGCCAGCACACCGGACATCAACAGGACGAGCATGCAGCGCAGTCCCCAGCGGCTGATGCACCGTGAACGAACTGATCGCATGAGACATCCACGGCGACTGTGAATGGTAAGCATCGGAGACTCCTAAAAAAGAAGAGATGACTGGTCAGGGTCGGAGCGTGAGATGGGGTTCAAGTGAGTTCTCAGTGTGCTTTGTTGCGTCAGAGTTCCTTCGCGCTCTTTGCGGCCTTCTGTTCAAACTGCAGATTCAGTGGTGATTCCCACGCATCTTTGAACAGAAGGCCGCGAAGTTCGCAAAGATAAACCCCGAAAATGACTCCGTCTGATGATGAGCTTCGCGAGGATATTCCGGAATTCGTTCACGTCAGGAAGAGGAAATGCACGTCTGCACCCACGACGAATTGTGCGACTTCAGCCGGGCCTTATCGGCGGGTTTTCTGTGCCATCCGTGGACGCGATGTCTTGCTTCGGCAGACCAAACAGACGTTCGGCGTTTTTGTGGAGAATCAGCCGCCTGTCGCTGTCGCTCAGGTCCGCGTGGTCGATGCGCGCGCGCTGCATCGACGGGTGATACAACGGCGTGTCGGTGCCGAACAACACCCGCTCGGCACCGATTTCGCGCACGGCCCATTCAATGAGATTCGGTGTGATCGATCGGGCGCTCGACGTATCGGCGAACACGTTGCCGTGACGGCTCTGCTGCACGGCGCGAACCTGATGTGTGTAGTCCCCGTCCCAACCGCAGCCGATGTGGGCCAGGATCAGTCGCATTTCGGGAAACTGGTTCGCGAAGATCACCAACTCGGAAGCCAGGCTGTTCTGTTCGCTGCTGTGCGACAGGACGACAGCACGCTGCCGCGCCGCGAACTCGAAGATCGCCGCCCCATGCTCCTGAATCGGATAGACGTGCTCTTCGGGATGAATCTTGATTCCGACACAGGTTGGCAGTTGCAGCATCTCCTCCGCCTGTTGATAGGTCTCGGGTCGGCGCGGATCGATCACGACATACTGCAACAGCCCCGGCGTCTCGGCAACGATTCGCGCGGCATTGCGATTGCCAACCACAGCGTCTGCCTTGCCGCGTGGCAACAAGGCTTCCAGCGGCGACACGATAGTCAGCCGGATGTTCGCCACTCGTGCTCGCTGGGCCACGATGTCGGCATCACCTGTCATGAACTCGTTGATAATGTCCGTCCGACCGCAGTCGTAGCGGCCGAAGTGGCCATGCGCGTCAATCGCGGGAATGAATTCGCTCGACATGAATCCCTCACTCAGAATCGGTTCGGCCTTTTTATCAGCATCGCCGGAGAAGAGGCAGCCAACTGGCGAAAAGTTCGTCACGCGAGATACAACGCAATTGTCCGCTCCTTTTTCTGAGCGTTCCCAATCGGAGTCGTCGATGAATAAACCAACCTATCGCGCAGGAATCATCGGGCTGGGTTTCATCGGCGGCGGCGATCAAGTCTCTGGTGATCGCCTGGGCCAGCGAGTGATCGACTTGGATGGCAACCACCGCGCGGCTCTGTCGAATCATCCGCGCCTGAAATTGGTCGGCGGCAGTAGTCGTGACGCAGGACGCCGCGAGCGGTTCGCGCAACGAACCGCGGCGCGGACCTACGACGATTGGCGCGAGATGCTCACGGCCGAAAAGCTGGACGTGGTCAGTGTCGCTTCATTCGCGCCGAGTCACGCGGAACTGGTCGTGGCCTGTGCCGAGAGTGGCGTGCGCGCGATCTTTTGCGAGAAGCCGATCGCCACGCGGTTGACCGATGCCGAGCGTATGATTGCCGCATGCCAGGCTGCCGGCAGTCTGCTGGTCATCAATCACAATCGGCGGTTTCATCCGCATTTTCGACAGCTCGCGGCAAAAATCGCGGCGGGTGAGCTGGGTGAGCTGACCGGTGTCTGGTTGCAATGGGGCAGCGGCCGGTTGGGCAACGTCGGCACACACTTCATTGACGCGGCGATGATGCTCACGGGCCGCCAGGTGCGCGCCGTTTCCGCGACAATGGACCTCACCGGACGGCCCGATTGCCGTGGCCCCGAGTTCCGCGATCCAGGGGGCTGGGCCGTGCTCCGTTTCGACGGTAATTTGCTGGCGCATGTGCATGCTCCCGACAATCCCACCGTCCCGGCGGAAGTTGTTGTCCAAGGGACGCGCGGCCGAGCGTGCATCGGCGGCGGTGTCGCGGAGATCGAGATCTGGCAAGGAGACCGCGCGGTCTTGCCGAGCATTCCTGCCAATACCGGCAACCCAATGGATCAAGCCGT
>CAYSHJ010000148.1:0-4806 GCA_964430385.1 uncultured Planctomycetaceae bacterium | reverse complement strand
GCGCGAATTCGATGACATTCGGAAAGTTCACCAAACATCACCGTCAGCCACTGACCACTGATTTCCGACGACTGATTTCTGAAGTAAGAAGGCCGGTGAGGATCAGCCGCCAAGCACAACCCTCACCAGCCCGGCATCGCTGCGGCGCTTGGTTTGCGCGCCGGGAACGTTGTCTTTTTCATTCTATCGCAAGCCCAGACTTTCAAAACAGGACAAAACCATGTCGTTCTTCTCCCGCTTCTCCCGCAAGACTCGTCGTGCATCCAAGTTCAACACGCCGCATCCCCGCTGCTACCTGCACCTCGAAACGCTGGAGGACCGCGCCTTGTTATCCGGCGCGGGCTGGCTCTTGACCTCCTCCGTCACCAACAGTGGCCGCGTCTGGGATCTCGCGCAGGATGCCGTAGGTAACACGTATGCCACGGGATATTTCAAAGGAACAATGACCATCGGCTCCACAATCCTGACCAGCGATGGCACCAATGAGGACCTGTATGTCGCCAAAATGACCCCCGAAGGGGCTCTCGTTTGGGCCAATCGATTCGGCGGCGCCGCAGGAGATTTCGGGTATGGGATCGACGTGGGGAGCGACGGCTCGATCTACGTCACCGGGAAATTCGGCGGCACCATGTCGATTGCCACCGAGTCCGGCTCGATCACCCTGACGAGCGCCGGTGCACAGGACGTCTTTGTCCTCAAGCTGGACACCGGCGGCGACGTTCTCTGGGCCCGGCGCTGGGGAACCGCCGCCGGGAACGACTCGTCGGCTTCCATTGCCGTGGCTGAGGATGGCTCGATCTACGTCAATGGCGCGTTCAATAGGGAGTCTCAGATCCCTGCGACCGCCGATTTCGGTCTCGACCCTAATCTCAACCCCATTACCATGTCCGCTTCTGACGGCGACAACTTCCTGGTCAAAATGAACAGCGATGGTGATTCCCTCTGGGCGCGCCAACTCGACTGGGGCGTGACGCCGTGGGACGTCATGACCGAGGCAGGGGGCGATGTCTTCATCGTCGGCGGTAACGTGGCTCGCTATGACTCGAATGGGAACCTGCTCTGGAGTCAGGAGCGGGTGGAAAACGTCGGTGCGCTCTACCAGGATCCGGCCACCGGGCACGACTATCTCTACATTGCCGAGGTCTACGGCCCCCCTAGTATTACGGACGACAGTAACCACGTGCTGAGAAAACTCGACGGGTCGAACGGCAACGTAATTTGGGAAAAGCCGAACCTGCCGTCGGGAGGGGGCGTTATCCTTGCCATCGCCACCGACGCCAGCGGCAACGTTTACGTTACCGGTGATTACAGCGAGTCGTCCGTTGATTTCGATCCGGGGGTCGGCACCTTCTTTCTGAGCAGCGGTGGCCGTCACCTTCAGAAGCTGGACGCCAATGGTGACTTCGTCTCGGCCCGGCGTATGGGCTACGATTTCGCTTTGGACGTCATGATTGATGCGGCCGGCAACGCCTTCCTCGGCGGTGCGTGGGGGTGGGGTGGTGGCACGGCCGACTTCGATCTGGGCGACTCGACGGTCGTCCAGACCAGTCAGTTCGTTAGTAACTACCAGGGGTTTATCCTGAAGATGACCCAAGGGCTGGGAGCCATCTCGGGTCGCGTCTTCGCCGACGCGGACGACAACGGCACCCAGGGCATGGAAGAGCCGGCGATGGCGGGAAGAACCGTGTACGTCGACCAGAATAGCAATAGCTCCCTCGACCCCGGCGAAGTGTCTGCCACCACCGACGCCTACGGGGTGTACAACCTCATCCACCTGCCTGCCGGGACGCACACCGTGCGACAGGTGCCGCCGGTCGGCTGGTCCACCAGCACCCCGGGCAATGGTGCCCACATCGTGACCCTCGCCGCCGATCAGTTCGTCGGGGGCCGCGACTTCGGGGCTTATGGGGCGCCGAGTACCACCACCTACACGAAGAATACCTCCCTCAGCATCCGGGACCTGACGACGGCGACCTCGACCATCGTCGTCTCCGGGGGTACATCGTTTATCTACGACGTGGACGTGAGCATCAACATCACCCATACCAACGACGCGGACCTCGACGTGTACCTCATCGCCCCAGACGGCACCGGCGTCGAGTTGACGACCGATAATGGGGGCAGCGGAGATCATTACACGAACACGATCTTCGACGATGAGGCTACGCTGGCGATCACGGCGGGAGGGGCTCCTTTTAGTGACCGGTATCGCCCGGAGGGGATGCTCAACGCACTCGACGGCAAGAATGCGAACGGCACCTGGAAACTGACGGTCTATGACGACACCCGCAAGAACACCGGGACCCTGGTGAGTTGGTCACTAACCGTGAAGGGCGCTGCCGCGCCACCACTCCCCACGTTGTCCATCAACTCGGTCAGCAAGGCGGAGGGCAACAGCGGCACGACAGCCTTCACCTTCACGGTGACCCTGTCCGCCGCCAGTAGCGAGACGGTGACGGTCAACTACGCCACCGTCAACGGCACCGCTTCCGCAACGGACTACACGTCACAATCCGGGACGCTCACTTTCGCCCCTGGCCAGACCAGCAAGACCATCACCATCCTGGTGAAGGGTGACAACCAGAAGGAGTCGAACGAGACCTTCTCCGTCAAACTCGCCGATGCCCTCTTCGCGGACATCCTGAACAGCCAAGGATTGGGAACGATTCTGAACGACGATTAACGAACGTGATAAAGATGTCAGGAACGAATGGCACTGCAATTCCGATTTTGCGTGCGGTCGAACAGAGCAAAGGTGGCAGGAACCGTTTTCCGATCATGCCTCCAGCCAGATTGTTAGACTATCTCCGGCTTTGTGGGAAGCTGTTGAGACACGAAGTCGACTTGGACCGGAAATCTGGTGCCCTTGTTTGGATTGATTGTCACAAGTGCCGTTTTTCGGCGGGTAAAGATTTGTAGGCTTCTTGAGGAGACTATGCCCGACTCCCCGGCGGATTCTGCGGAAACACGGAGATTGCTCGAGCAGGTGCAGTCGGGCGACGAGCGCGCCTTCGAACGGCTGTTCGCTCGACACCGGCCGTATATCCGGCGCGTGGTGGCGTTGCGACTCGATCCGGAGCTGCGGCGACGCGTGGATCCGAGCGACGTGATTCAGGAGACGCAGATCGAAGCGTCTCGTCGCCTCGACGACTATCTCGCGCGCCGGCCCATGCCGTTTCGGCTTTGGCTCAGGCGAACCGCCGAGAAACGGCTGTGGATGTTGCGGCGCCGTCACGGTGCCGCACGGCGGTCGCTCGAGTGCGAAGTACAACTTCCCGATCGCTCTTCGCTGGCGCTCGCCCAACAACTCATGGAATCGGGGCTGTCGGCGAGTGAGCAGTTCGACAAAGATGAACTGGCGCGGCTCGTCCGTGTAGCCGTGGCGAAGCTAGCCGACTCCGACCGCGCGCTAATTATCATGCGCATGTACGAACGGCTGACAAACGAGGAAATCGCTTGCGTGCTCGGCATTGATCAGGCTGCGGTGCGCCAGCGCTACGGCCGCGCCCTACTACGGTTGCGCAAGATTCTGGTCCGGAGTGGACTTACGGATCAGTGACGCCCGGCGTGAGTGACCATTCGGGAGTTGCGGTTTTGAACTAGTTGACGATGTAGCATTCTAGTTGACGATGTCGCATTATTGTTCCGACGACCCGACCGAGCTCGCCTCTTGAAAGCAACTGCCAATGACCAACCATCCGTCTTCGCAACGGCATGACGACCTCTCGGCCGAAGCCCTCTTGGGCCAGGTGGCCGACGAATTCGTCGAACGATTGGACCGCGGTGAGCGGGTCGGTATCGCAGAATACGCCGAGCGCTACCCGCAGATTGCCAGTGAGATCCGGCAGGTGCTGCCCGTCCTGGCGGTGATGCAGCCGGCAGACGAATATGCGGAGACGGACTTTTACGGCTCCGTGCCGGAATCGCGTGTTCCGCGGACGCTCGGGGACTTTCGCATCATTCGCGAGATCGGCCGTGGCGGGATGGGAATCGTCTACGAAGCCGAGCAGGTCTCGATTGGGCGGCGGGTGGCGCTTAAGGTAATGCCGTTCGCCGCGATGCTCGACCCCAAGCAGCTTCAGCGATTCAAGAACGAAGTTCACACCACCGCACAATTGCATCATACAAATTTTGTACCGGTGTTCTCCATCGGATGCGATCGCGGCGTGCATTTCTACGCGATGCAGTACATCGAAGGGCAATCGCTTGCCGAGGTGATCGCAGAAGTAAGGCGAGTCGAGGGTCGAGGGTCGAGGGTCAAGATCCAGCGGGACGACGCCCAGAAGGTGATCGGTGATCAGGTCTCCGGCACGCCGGAACGCAAACGGATCGCTGATCGGTCAGACGTCGAGTCGGCAGATGCCGCAGAACACGGATCACCAGTGACTGGCGACCAACCACCGATCACCGATTACCGATCGCCGACTGCCACCTGGGCCGGCCTCGCGACTGAGCGCTCGACGAAGAGTCGCGAGTACTTCCTCAGCGTGGCAAAACTTGGCATACAAGCCGCCGAGGCCCTTGACCATGCCCATCAGATCGGCATCGTTCACCGAGACATCAAACCGTCGAATCTGATGTTGGACGTGCGGGGCAATCTGTGGATCACCGATTTCGGCCTGGCCCGATTCCAGGCCGACCCGAGCCTGACGATGACAGGCGATCTCATCGGCACGCTGCGTTACATGAGCCCGGAGCAGGCATCAGCCAAACGAATCGTCGTCGATCACCGCACCGACATCTACTCGCTAGGCATAACCCTTTACGAGTTACTCGCACTCGAGCCCGCCATTGATGGCTCTGACC
>CAYSHJ010000147.1:0-1993 GCA_964430385.1 uncultured Planctomycetaceae bacterium | reverse complement strand
GGAGCCAACGCCGACGAGTACGAAGTCGTCGGCGAGAAAATCGTGCTCAAACGCTTCGGCCGAGAAGTCGTCGAGATCACCAAACGCGAGACCAAAGTCGCCACCAAAGTAGTCGAGTCACTCCGTGACTCGAATTCCCGGTCACGGAGTGACCAGTCTACTTTGGACAAGCCGCCGGTGCCGTTTGGCGAGTCTCCTTGGGATGCCCTTGATCCCGCGCAGATTCCAGAGGCGGAGCGAGTCCCACGTCAGCCGGAAGGTCTGGTCGCCGTCCTGGGGCAACATCGCCGACGAGTTTGGAACCGCATCCGTTTCTCATCGGTTTCTCCGGATGGCACTCAATTCACGTTGACGACGGAGGACGGACTGTACTTGTTCGGTGGCGACCCCCAGCAACCGGCTCGATTCTTCAACTTAAGCATCATGCATCTATCCGCAACGTTTCTGCCCGATGGCAGGATCGCCGCATTCGTGCATGACGGAGTTGCGACAGGACACCAACTCCAAATCTTCGCCAAGCCTCGTGACGGAATGCCGCTAGAAAAGCAAACGGCGACCATCACCAACCACAACGGGTCAATCCTGCATGCAACCGCGTCTTCAGACGGCCATTGGCTGGCGGCGTTTGATTACCCAGCGAGCATCGGCCTGTGGAGACTCGGCGACGCTCCGCCTCAGCGAGCCGCCAGTTTCGTACTCCCCTCACCGGATGGGACCATCTCGCCGGGCAGCTTTTCACCCGATGCGCATTGGTTCTGCTTCACGGACAACAGCACGGTCCAAAGTGCGGTCCATCTGATTGATCTGCGGGGCGACACGCCACGCGAAGCCACCGTGCTGAAGGCCGATGCCGACGAAAAAACCGATGCCCCTGCGAAGGGCTTCGAGCATGCGGCCTTCCTGTCGGGCGGTCGCTTGGCCACCGCCGATCGCAACGGTCGCACTTGGTTCTGGAAACTCAACGACGGCGAACCCCAACGAGTCGGCAGCATTCGCGATACAGGTCTGATTACCGCAGCCGCGCAATCCTTGCGAATGGTCGTCGGGCCCTTGAACGGGGCTCCATTCCGCGTTTGGGATCTCGTCGCTGATCCACCGCAATTGCTCGGTACTTCATCATCATCTTGGGCGATCAATATCACGACACTCGCAATCGCTCCGAATGGTGAGACCGTCTTCACTAGCCATGGGTACGGTCCTATCCGATTTTGGAATGTTTCCCAGGCCGGAGTGACCGAACTCGATCCGCTGGTTCCCAATCCAAAATTCGATGAGACACACTGGAAGCACGTCAAAGTTGTCGATCGCTTCTTGTGCGCCACACTGGAATCCGCGCGTCTCGGTATATGGCGACCGACACGCGACGGTCTCCAAGCTGTTCCCGTAGAATCACCGGCATTCATGGTTCTGGACGCCACTCACACACAACGGAAGGTCATCGTTCGGGAGCACGGTGGAAGAGGAATTGCCCTTCTCCGGTGCGACGCGGATCGCGCGACGCCGACTCGCCGCATCTCCGGGGACAACGCCACTTCGGCCGCGCTGAACGACGAGGGCAACCGTCTCAGCATCGGCCGGCACAATGGAACGGACGAAGTCCTTGAACTATGGGGTTGGGAATCGGACGACCTTCCAGCGCGAAAACTGGCCGAGGTGAAGATGAAATCGCCACCGGACCGCTTCACGCAACTGGCCTTTGCCGAAGCCGGTCGCTCGCTGGTCGGACGTTTTTACGGCGGTCGCATCCAGATTTGGAATGTGAAAGACGATCAGCTCATCCTCCGAACCACGTTGCCACCACATTCATTTCGGCAGTTTGCCGTGGCCCCCGATGGACAGACTCTCGCGACGGTCGATGACAATACGTTGGAATTATGGAACCTGAAGTCTGATCTCACCCAGCCGACCACGAGCTTCGCGATTCCCGGGGATGGAGCCGTCGCGTTCTCGCCCGATGGTCGTCGTCTGGCGGCGTCGTTCTGGGAGAACGGAG
>CAYSHJ010000146.1:0-8101 GCA_964430385.1 uncultured Planctomycetaceae bacterium | reverse complement strand
GCCGCTCGCGCAGGGGTGGGATGGGCAGCT
Organism: uncultured Planctomycetaceae bacterium; assembly: GCA_964430385.1. Classification (GTDB taxonomy): domain Bacteria; phylum Planctomycetota; class Planctomycetia; order Planctomycetales; family Planctomycetaceae; genus CAYSHJ01. The sequence continues at coordinate 8,071 of CAYSHJ010000146.1, read as the reverse complement.
TCGGTTTGAGTGGGGAGGCGAGACGTCAGCGGAATGCGAGTCGCGGAGCGACTCGCCTACGTTGCGTGAGGATGAGCCGCCGATTCGGGTGATGGCGTTGCATGCGTTGCTGTATTGCGAGCGGCTGTTTTATTTGGAGGAGGTCGAGGAGATTCGGGTGGCCAATGCCAACGTCTATGCCGGGCGGCGGCTGCATGATGAGGTGGTCTCGGAGGAGGATGAGACGCCGGAGCAGCGGTCGGTCGAGGTGGCCAGCGAGCAGTGGGGAATTCAAGGGAAGGTCGATGCCGTCCGCAAACGTGACGGCGAGTGGATCGCCTACGAGCACAAGAAAGGCCGCTGCCGACGCAGTGACGACAAGCGCCCGGACGCTTGGCCGAGCGATCGCATTCAGGCGATTGCGTATGCCGTGTTGCTCGCAGAGGCGTTCGGCGAGCCGGTGCGGCAGGCTCGCGTTCGCTATCACGCGGACAACGTGACGGTGTTTGTCACCGTCGATAACGCCGCTCGCGAGGAATTGCGGCAGGCGATCAATCGTGCTCGCGAACTGCGTCGCACGACAGAGCGCCCGCCGGTCACCGACAACGAAAATCTCTGCCCACGCTGCTCGTTGAATGTCGTCTGTCTGCCGGAAGAAGAACGGCTCGGACACGTAGGCGAGTCGCTCCGCGACTCGCATTCCGTCGGCCCGTCGGAAGCAGGAGGGTTAAATCGCAGAACGCGGAGCGAAGAGGAAGTCGAAGAGGTCACTCGGCCCCGGCTGTTCCCATCCAATCGCGAGCGGCAAACTTTGCACGTCGTCTCGCACAAAGCGCGCGTCGGCCGCAGCAGCGAGACGCTTGTCGTCACCAGCGAAGTGGAGACCCAGAAGATTCCCATTCAGGAGATCGACGCAGTCGTGATCCACGGCTACGGGCAAGTCACGACGCAGGCTCTGCAACTGTGTGCTCACCGAGGCGTCGCCGTGCAATGGATGACGGCTGGCGGACGCTTCATCGCGGGCACGACCGCCTCGCCCGGCCGAGTGCAACAACGCATTCGTCAATACGCGGCGCTGACCAAGTCGGACGTGCGGCTGGAATTGGCTCGACGCCTCGTCCACGCGAAAGTCGAAACGCAACTCCGCTATCTGCTGCGAGCGACTCGCGGTGATGACGAGTCGCGCCGCGCCATTCAAATCAGTCTGGATCGGATTCGCGAATCGCTGCGCTGCGTGGCGAATGTCTCGTCTCCGGAATCGCTGCGCGGTTTGGAAGGACTCGCGGCCAAAGGATATTTTGCGGCGCTACCGCATTGCTTGGTCAAGGGCGTGGCCGAGGAACTGATCCCGCATGGCCGCTCGAAACATCCGCCGCGTGATCGGTTCAACTGCCTGCTGAGTTTCGGCTACGAACTGATCTACACCGTCGTGCATCGCAGCATTCTGGCAGTCGGGCTGGAACCGGCATTCGGCTTCTTTCATCAACCCCGCTCGGCCGCGCCGCCGCTGGTGCTCGATGTCATGGAATTGTTTCGGACATCGCTGTGGGAGATTCCGCTCATCGGCAGCATCAACCGCAACCAGTGGAATGTTGCGGAAGATTTTCAGGTGCTGCCCAATCACATCTGGCTGTCCGAGTCCGGCCGCAAGAAGGCTCTGCAACTCTTCGAGGAACGCCTGACCGAATCGTACAAGCATCCCTACACCGGCCAGTCGCTGGCCTACTCGCGCATGGTCGAACTGGAAGTCCGACTGCTGGAGAAAGAATGGTCCGGCTGTCCCGGCGTCTTTGCTCAACTGCGGCTGCGGTGATTCTTCCCAATGTAGCCCGCTGTCGCCGACAGCGGATTTGCTCCGTGCGCTGACCCTGAGCTCTCAACCTACGACGCGCAACTCATCATGGCCGAAAAATACTGGCACCTGATCAGCTACGACGTCCGCGACGCGAAGCGGCTACGCGCCGTCGCCAAGAAATTGGAATCGTATGGCACGCGAATTCAATTCAGCGTGTTCCGCTGCCGACTCGATCCCGAAGCGTTAGAGAAGCTACACTGGGAACTGCACCAACTGATGGCGGGCGAAGACGACTTGCTGGTCATTCCATTGTGCTCAGACTGTGCTGGGAAAATTCCGGAACATTCCACGGGCGATCAAACCTCGTGGTCTGGCCCGCCGCCAACCTACCGAATCGTTTGATCGCGGATGTGAGCGTGGGGATTTTCAAACTTTGGATTTTCGACGTAACTACCAGACTCGACAGCAATTCTCCAAGAATGCGAGGTCGCATCATCCATGTATGCACCTCCTACCAACGAAAACACGGACTTTCCAGGCGATTTCTCGATCATCTCACCACGATGACTGCAATTGTCTCCCAGAAACTGAACCGCACCTGGCCGCCCCGTGAAAACACCGGGCTTATCCTGAACCATGTTCGTGAGTTACCAGCGGTGCGGGTCGATCTTCTTTGATGCCGAAAGGCGTTGAGCACTGGCTGCTGCTGGTGGCCGCCGCGCTTTACGAAGTGGGTCGATCTTCTTTGATGCCGAAAGGCGTTGAGCACGTAAGGGTGCCATCAACGACTTCACACCGCTATCGGGTCGATCTTCTTTGATGCCGAAAGGCGTTGAGCACTATATTGCTTTGGGTGAAACCTTCCACAAGAAAGACGTTCGATCTTCTTTGATGCCGAAAGGCGTTGAGCACCACAGGGAAATGTTATGTATTCCCGTGGGTTGGTGGTTCGATCTTCTTTGATGCCGAAAGGCGTTGAGCACTTCTGCCGCTTGCACTGGGAGCGCGGCCATATCCTCATGGCCTGCCCCCGTTGCTTGTGCCAGGGCGGAGTCTCCGCAACGCGTGGATCAAAAGAAACCGGCCCTGGCACAAGCAACGGGGGCAGGTGAATTTTTGGGCAACGCCCGTCGTCTGATCGCTAGCGTTGTGTCTGGCAGTTCGATGCCGAGCAAGCCACGGAATGGCCATCGCGACCAAAGCAAACAGGAACTCCCTTTCACCACTCGGGGGACTGACGTCCCCCGCTCGCCCTCACGCCATCGCGATGAAAGGCGAACACCAAAGATGTCCGAACTCCATCAGACCGGAGACGATTACCTGCCGCTTCGCAGCTTGAATGACTTGCTGTATTGCGAGCGGCGGTGTGCGTTGCATCGGATTGAAGAGGTGTGGGTGGAGAATGCTCACACGCTGTCGGGGACGTTGTCGCACAAGCGGGCGGATAAGCCGGTGACGTGGGAAAGCGCGAGCGGTGGCCGCGAGGTGCATGGGGTGTCGCTGAAGTCGGATCGGCTGCGGTTGGTCGGCAAGGCGGATGTGGTCGAGTTTCAGCCGTTCGTAGTTCCGCCTTCAGGCGGTGTGCCGACATCTGGCGAACGGGGTGGCGTGAGCCCCCTGGTTGCAGCGAGTGAAATGGACGACGAACTCACCAGGAGCCTGACGGCATCCCGTTCGCCAAACGAAAAGAAGGCACCGCCTGAAGGCGGGACTACGAACTTGAACGAAGTCTCGTACCCCGTCGAGTACAAACGCGGGAAGCGGCGGAAGTGGGATAACGATGACGTGCAACTTTGTGCTCAGGCGCTGTGTTTAGAGGAGATGCTCGGTGTGCCGGTGCCGGCCGGGGCGATCTTTCACATCAAGTCGAAGCGGCGGCGCGAGGTGCTCTTCACCGACAAGCTGCGGAAGAAGACCGAGGCGGCTGCCGCTCGGCTGCATGAGTTGATTGCGTCGGGAATCACGCCGCTGGCGGTGCTCAAGCCGCAATGTGATGGGTGCTCGTTGCGAGAAGTCTGTTTGCCGGAGTTGGCCGATCAGTCCGCTCGCGTGGAACGGTATTGCCGGGAGTTGTTTCAAGTGGAGACGTAGCGACAAGCTGCCAGCTTGTCAGCCCGGGAATCAAAAACTATGTCGCTCAATCAAACCGCAAGCTGGCAGCTTGCGGCTACGGCGCGAATCATGTACGTGCTCATCACCTACGACGTTTCGACGATCAGTCCCGAAGGGCGGCGACGCTTGCGGCGAGTGGCTCGCGTGTGCGAAAACTTCGGCCAACGCGTGCAGTTGTCGGTTTTTGAGTGCCAAGTTGGCGACACCGAAATGGTCAAACTGCGGCATCAGTTGCTCGAAGAGATGAACCCCAGCGAAGACAGCATCCGCTTCTATTTCCTGGGTGAAGACCCGTCGAAACGAGTCGAACATCACGGCCAGCGACCGAGCATCGACTTCAACGACAGCGACGGCGTTGCCGATCGCGCGAGCGATCGTGGCAGCAAAGATTCAGAACAGTCGCACGGTCTTGCTGCGTGGTGCTGGGCTCTAGCCCCAGTTTGTGTCATCCGAACCGGGGCTACCGCCCTGCGGCTCATTGCAGACTGTTTCACTTCGGGTCGGTTTGCCCTGGATGCAATGACTCAACCCGAATCTCGATGACCTCATTGGAATGCGAAGAAGAGTCCAACGAATGAAGGGAGACGACGAATGGGGAACGTGCTGGTCAACCTGTCCTTTATTCGTCGTCTCCTTTCATTCGTTGGACTCTTCCATCCTTAGCTCCCAAGCGGATCGACCCATAGTAAGCCGGGTTGTAGGTCGGCGACGTGCCGATCAACCACGGGCTTGAGACGCGGCTCGGCGTCTTCGAGTCAAGCTTCGGATAAGTCGCGATGTTGAGCCGCAGTTCGTCATTCGGCTTGGCTTCTGTCGGGAGGTCGGTCCAGGGGATGTCGTCCGTCATGCGTTTGCCGGCGGCGTCCATCGAAAAGTATTCGGGATGCTCCACCGCAAACTCCTTCGCCGAGATGAAGTGCCCGAAGGTATGCACGCCATCCGGCACAGCTCGCGGGTAATCGCCATTCACCGGCCCGGCGTAGATGTGCTCCTTGTTCCAAATCCGCCAGCGAGCACCGTTCACTCCATTCACGCCCATCGGAGCCCAGTTCTGGTACGGCCAGCCGGTGAAGACGAAGCGATACGGAAACGCCGGTTGCCCGCGCCTATTGAGCACCGGGATCATCAGCGTCGGCTGCTTCGGCACGAACTCGGTAAACGGGTCAAGCCGCTCGACACCGACCTGAGTTTCGAGGAACTCGCACACGGCATAGATCGCCCCGCGCGGCTTGCCGCCGGTCAGCAGCAGCGATTCCTCGACCGTTTGAATCCGCCACTCTTCCGGCTTCATCGTCGCATCGAACCGCACGCGAATCTCGTTCGGCTTTGCATCACTCGCATCGTCTTTGCCCGCCGCTCGAATCGGAAACTTCGCGCTGGTGACTTGCTCCAGCGTCTCCGAGAGCCATGTCGCCGCTGTCTGTTCTTCGATCGTCGGCTCAGTTGCCGTGATGACGATGAACGCCGTCTTCCCGTCCTTCGCCAGCGTCAACGGACTTGCATCCGCCGCTGCAAACGTGGTTTGGCATGCCAACATTCCCGCGATCAATACTTTCCAACAATTCATGTGATGTCTTTCTTTCAAATCATTCGTCTGTCCCCCATTCGCCTGTCCGACATTCAATGACAGACGAATGGGGGACAGGCGAATAAAGGAAGTGGGTTAAGGAGTCACTGTTGTCAGGCAGATGTTTCGGTTGTTGAGGTTGAACCATTGAATGGCTCGAAGTTGAGTGAACTGGCAGAGGCGGTGGACGTGTTTGATTTGCGATTCCGGGTCATCGAAGCCGGTCAGCAAGGCTGACGAAAGTTGAGCAACTTGATGTGGTTCACATTGGCCAGCATGGCGTAGTTGAAGACCTGAGCGTCATGCTCGGGAACGAACGCTTGAACCGTCTTGATCTCGTAGATCGCGTGATTGACGACGAGGTCGAGAAAGTAGGTCGTCTTGAACTCACGATGCGTCACCTCAATCGGCTGTTGAGAGAGGGCTTCGAGTCCCCGCTCCCGTAGCAACTTGACCAAACGGTTCTCGTAAACCTTTTCGTCATAGAGTCGCCCGAGCGTGTTCTGAGCGGCATAGGCACACGGCATCACGACGGCATCGACTTGGTCAAACTCCGCCGGAGAAAGATTGCGAATCGCAAACGGAAGTTGAATTGATATAAGGCATCTCCTGAGTTTTATTCGCCTGTCCGCCATTCGTCTGTCATCCGTCACTCACCGCGTTCCACGACTTCGCGCGGCAGGAGCAACTCCTTCGCGCTGCGAGCCAGATATGGCGGTACGGTCATTAGCAGGCGGCGGCCGTTGCCGTGATGAAATCGCCACAGCTTCGCGTCCTGACCGGCCGGGACCGGGATGCTGAAGTAGCCGGGTGCGTCGCCGAATGTGTGAACTGTCTTGCCGTCGGGATCGCGGAGTTCACCGGGGCCGTCGGCGAAACCGCCGATCACTTTCGTGTTGCGCGGAACGTAGAAGTACAGTGTCCAGCGGCCGTGCAACAGCGCGGGACTGGCCGGGTCGGAGCGGATCGTCAGCGGAGTGCCGGCGGGCCAGGTGATCTCGGTTCCGTCACCGCCATCGGACAAGTGCAGACGATACAGGCCGAGCGTGTGGATCATCATCGTCCTGCGCATCCGATAGGCGTGACGAATCAGCCGCTCGAACGCCGCCTGCCGAGCCGGGCCGGTCGCGTTGCTGTAGTCGAACCATCGCTCGACATAGTGCGTGTAAAGGATGAGTGCGTCGAGACGGGCGATTGTCGCTGATCGCTCCGCGATCAGAACGTTGGTTCGCGGAACGAACCACGACAATCATTTGTCGAACGATCCTAAACCTGGGTCGGGTCTTCAATGCGGAAGGAAAGAACGGCGGACAGTTCGCCGCGCCGCGTGGTCCGCGTGCTGGTCGAGATGCTCGCGCCGTAAAAGGGGCGAGTCTACCAAGGGGCGAGTCCACAATCCGTGCTGCATCTCGGCCGGCATGTTCGTGCCGAGCGAAAAGTTTGTTGAAGAACATTGCGGGCGGATCGGCGACATCGCGGTCTACGGCCAGGAGTCCAACTCGACGGCGCGGCGGCTGGCGATGATGGACCCGACCATTCGCGGCATCGAAGGCGACCTCGGCCTCGTGTACGCTGCCAAGCTCGAAGGGGCGATCAAGACGAATTTGAAGGGCTGGGATATGGCTAAGAAAAAGGCAACGAAGGTCGCTCAACCCAAAGCACACTTGGTGCGTTCCAAGCCGACTCAGTCAGCGGTGTTTCCGGCGGGATATGACACCCTACTGACGGACTTGAAGACACGAATCCGCGCGGCCCAGTTACGGGCAGCCCATTCGGTCAATCAGGAGTTGCTGTTGCTGTATTTCGACATTGGACTCGAGTTGCATCTGAGAACGCAGCGGGAAACATGGGGGAGTTCAGTCATCGACCGGCTCTCAGCTGACTTGCATCACGCGTTTCCCGAAATGACAGGCTTTTCGCCGAGAAACCTGCGTCGCATGCGGGCGTTTTACGAGGCATACCCTCTATCACCAGCCCATCACAAGATTTGGCCACGAGCCGTGGCCAAAATCGATCTCGTCTCTTGGCCACCGGCGGTGGCCAAATTGCCGTGGGCTCACAACGTGATTCTGTTGGAGAAGTGCAAGGCTCCCGACATCCGAGCGTGGTACGCGGCGGCAGCCTTGGAGAACGGGTGGTCGCGCGACATCCTCGCCCTGCAAATCAACTTGGGATTACACGAGCGACAGGGTCGCGCCGTCACCAACTTTCAACGCACGCTTCCCGCACCTCAATCGGACCTCGCGCAGCAACTGCTCAAAGACCCGTACAACTTCGATTTCCTGACGCTCGCGACCGACGCCCACGAGCGAGAGGCGGAAGCCGGGCTAATGGCTCACATCCGCCATTTCTTGCTGGAACTGGGAGTCGGCTTCGCCTTCGTCGGCCAGCAATACCCCATCGAAGTCGGCGGCGAAGATTTCGTGATCGACCTGTTGTTCTATCACTGCCGGCTGCACTGCTACTTCGTCATCGACTTGAAAATGCGGTCGTTCGAGCCGGAGCACGCGGGCAAGATGTGCTGCTACCTGTCCGCGGTGGACGAACTGCTGCGAGACCCGGCGGTCGATCAACCGACCCTCGGCCTGATCCTCTGCCGCGACAAGAACCGGCTGATC
>CAYSHJ010000145.1:0-2374 GCA_964430385.1 uncultured Planctomycetaceae bacterium | reverse complement strand
TCGCGAGCCACGCGGGCATAATCGACGTTTTTCGTTGCCTGAAACGCTTCGAGATACGTTTGAGCCAGCAAGGCGTTGTCGTAGAGCATCTTCTCGAAGTGCGGCGCCAGCCACTGCGCATCGGTGCTGTAGCGATGAAAGCCGCCGCCGAGTTGATAGTAGATTCCACCGGCCGCCATCTTGTCGAGCGTCAACCGCACGACGTCCAAGGCATCTTGATCGCCAAACCGCTTCCAGCACCGCAGCAGCACGCGCAGGTCCATCGGATGCGGAAACTTCGGAGCGCCGCCGAAACCGCCTTGCGCGCGATCGGCCGCGCGCAGCAGTTGACGCATCGCGCCCCGCAGAATTTCGGGACTTAAGCCTTTTCGATCCGGCATCGTCGAAGCCGCTTGCACAACGGCATCCGTCAGTTCGTCGGCGCTACGGAGCACGTCCTCGCGCCGGTTCTTCCAAGCGTCTTGCACGGCGTTCAAGATGTCCTGAAATCCGGGCATGCCCCGGCTTGCGAGCGGCGGCCAGTACGTGCCACCAAAGAACGGACGCAGGTCCGGCGTCAGAAACACGGACATCGGCCAGCCACCGCGACCCGTCATCATCTGTACCGCGGTCATGTAGATTTGGTCGAGGTCCGGCCGTTCCTCGCGGTCGACTTTGATGCAGACGAAGTGTTCGTTCATCAGCCGCGAGATGCCGGTGTCCTCAAAGCTTTCGTGCTCCATCACGTGGCACCAGTGGCAGGCGCTATAACCGATCGACAGAAAGATCGGCATGTCGAGCTGCCTCGCGAGCGACAACGCTTCGTCACCCCACGGGTGCCAATCCACCGGGTTGAACGCATGCTGCAAGAGGTACGGACTGGTTTCCGTTCCCAACTGATTGGGCTGAGCACGTTTTGTCTGGCCGGCGTCGTCCCGCTGTGTTGATGACATGAGTCCACTTTTGCGAAATGTGTGGAAGTCGACCGAGTCACGGCGGATCGTAGCCCGGCCGTCCCCCGCTCAACAGGGAATCATCTTGCGGCAGGAGTGAGCTTCGGCGAGAGTGGGCCATGATTTTGCAAAACATCATTTGGTCGGCGTTGCTGTTTCTTTTTGTCGCGGTCAACGCACGCGCGGACGAGCCGGCCAAGTCCATTCTGCATCGCGTGACATTCACCGACGTGAAATCGGTGACGCGAACCGTCGAAGCGCGCGTGTTGATCGTAGCGCAGGATGGCGGATTGTTGCTTGAAGCTCGTGATGGGCGCTTGTGGAATGTCACGCCGAAGCAGCTTTCGAAGGACGAACTCACGGACGAAACCTTCAAACCGCTCGATGCCGATGCGCTTGGTCAGCAGTTGCAGCACGAAGTGCTCGATCTCGGCGTGCAAACGCCAACGCGGATCGTCAAGACGAAGCACTATGTCATCTGCTCCACGGCCGGTCGCAAGTATGCCGAATGGGTCGGAGCCATCTTCGAACGCTTACACGACAGCTTTCAATCGTTTTGGAAAAAAGAAGGCCTGGAACTGCGCGAGCCGGAATTCCCGCTGCCGGCGATCGTGCTGAAAGACCAAGCCGAATTCGCCGGGCTGGCGACGAAGCACGACAGCCCGGAGGCGGCGAGATCAGAAGGATACTTTTCGATTCCCACGAATCGGATCGTGATGTTCGATCTGACCGCGGGACCAAACTCGAAGCCGGCCAAGACGCCGCTGGACATTCAGCGCAAGATCGCCGCGTCGCCATTCAACGTGGCGACCGTCATCCACGAAGCCACGCATCAAATCGCGTTCAACAGCGGCATGCACACGCGCTACGCCGACAACCCGATGTGGTTGACCGAGGGGATGGCCATGTTCTTCGAGGTGCCCGACCTCGACAGCCGCTCCGGTTGGAAAACGATCGGCCGTGTGAACTCGCTGCGGTTGCAACACTTTCGCGAATCGTTGCGGCAAATGCGTCCGGCCGATTCGTGGGCCCTGCTGATTCGCGCGGATGACCGCTTCCTTAACGCCGAGCAATCAAGGGCCGCGTATGCCGAGGCGTGGGCCTTGACGTATTTTCTCATCAAGACGCGGCGCGACGATTACATCGCCTATTTGAAGAAGATTGATCGCAAGCCGCGACTGCTGGCCGACGCCCCAGATGACCGGCTGCGTGACTTTGCCGAGGTCTTCGGCAACGATTTCGGCGTTCTCGATCGCGAGTTGCGTGATTGGCTGCCGCGTCCGATGAAATGAATCCTGGCCGGAGGGCGCACGACGCACTTTGTGAATTTGGTTAGGCGATGACTTGAGTGAGTCGGTTGTAGTTTCTGGTGCCGGTGGCGTGTTGTGGTCGTTGGAGCCAGAACGTGTCGAGGGGGGCGGTGTCGCAGAGTTGATCGGCTC
>CAYSHJ010000144.1:0-2973 GCA_964430385.1 uncultured Planctomycetaceae bacterium | reverse complement strand
TGGCGAATTCAGCATGACGGCCACGGGAGACGTCCTCGGAACGCCTGCGTACATGTCTCCCGAGCAAGCGCGTGGTGACAGCCATCAGGCCGACCGCCGCAGTGACGTCTACTCACTGGGCGTCGTACTTTACGAATTGCTGACCGGAGAACGGCCCTTCAAGGGTTCGACACATATGCTCTTGAAGGCGATTCAGATGATTGAACCGTCACCGCCGAGCAGGCTTCAACCTGACCTGCCTCGCGACTTGGAGACCATCTGTCTGAAGGCCATGTCGAAGGAACCGCATCGTCGCTACGCGACCGCGCTGGAAATGGCCGAAGATCTGCAGCACTTTCTGCACGGCGAACCGATCAAGGCCCGGCGCGTCACAGCCGTGGAACGTGGCTGGCGCTGGATGCGCCGCAATCCGTTGTTGTCTTCGGCCTATGGCATTGCGGCCATCGCGATGCTGGGGTGGATTGTTGCATTGTTGACCCGACCAGCCGGTCCTGTCACGCACCGAGTTCGACTGGAGACAAAGCCCTCTGCGGCGGAGGTCGTTTTTTATCCGCTCAGCAAGACCAATGGAGAGCCCCTTTTTGAAAAAGCCGTGAAACCGAAAAGCCGGTCGCCGGTCGAAGTCGATCTGGAACCGGGTGACTATCTGGTCGTCGCTGTCTCACATGCGGAAGGATATAGCTTCCATGAGGTCTTCCGCAAAGTGCCGGACGATGTTGGACAGACGCCGGGGCATTATCCTCATCTCAGGTGGAAAATTCTTTCGGATTCAGTCGTCCTGCTTCCGAAGATTCATATTCCGAAATCCGACATCACGGACGGAATGGCCCAATTCGAGGGCAGCTCGTCGTTCGTCGCCGGTGACGATGAACTCCTCGAAGTGCCACCGTGTCGCGTCCGAATCCCAGGCTTCTTCGTTGACCCGACGGAAATAACTGTGGGAAACATATTCAACATTCATCCGGAATTTCGCGCTAACAAACATCCGTATCTAATGCTGATGACGCCGCAACCCTCACCGGAAAACTACGCCGCGGCATTCGTGCCGTATGACAATGCGTTAACTTGGGCAGAGGAGTTTGGAAAGCGGTTGCCCCACGAATGGGAGTGGGAGTTCGCCGCGACGCTGGGGGGTAACAAACGGTTTCCGTGGGGTGACTCGTCGGACCCAATCCAAGACTGGAACTTTGGTGAAGTTGCCAAGCCGGAAAGGGATGTGACTCCGACACAACCGCCGATTTTCGGGCTGTACTCCAACGTCGTTGAATGGACGACTTCATGGGGGCTTCCTTACCCAGCTCAAATTGAGCAGTTCGGACCGATCCCCATTTCGCCGGACGAGCGCGTTGTCCGCGGCGGCAGTTCCACAGTCGTTGTCGGACAGCCGGAGCCTCAGGACTGGTCGCGCGGCCCTCGGACTCGCGTTGTCCAACCTCGGCAGACCTGGGCCAAGTCGATTGGCTTTCGCTGCGTACGGAGCGCCAAGCCACGCTTGCACGCCGACGATTTTATCTTGATTCTCAGCGTTCACAAATAATGCAGGCTCGTCCTCAGAACTCGAACAAGCCATGGCGTGGCGCGCAACATCGACTTCGGATTCGCTGTCTGGCTTTTTGGCAATCGCCAATCTCAAAAACTTATATCCTACGAACAACGGTGATGCGATAAGTAATGCTCTTATACTCGACGAGATAACAATGTTTGTCTGATTCTTTTGCCAGAATAGTATCGTCGGGGTCTGTGACTGATTCGTCGGTCTCGAAGCCGACATAATCCGGCACTTCTCCGTTCTGCCAATCCGCACTGTCTGGAGAATCAAATTCTCGCGGCTTCACCGTGAGTTTGAAAAGCTTCGCGTTTGGCTTAATGGTTTTGTTCGCCGTCGGATGCTTTCCGGTGAATCGGATAACCGCTACAAAATCCGTTTTCAAGACTTCAGGCTCTCCGACGGGCACAAAGCCTATGGGAGGCTTATGTTTCATTCCCTTTTCCTTCAACCTAGGGTGATTATGGGTTTTGCGCTCCTCCTGTTTCTGGGGTCTGTAATTACCGCATCCGCTTCCACCGCAACCACAACCAAGGCCGTTTGGACCGTCGAAAAATTGGTAGGTATTGCAAGGCGGATGTTGACTCGGATGATGAATGCCTGAATAGTATGTCGTGTAAGTCCCGTGAAAGGCAGCCGGGGCAAGCGGGCACAGTTGCCCTTCACTTCGCACTGACTCCTCTTTGCATTTGCAGGTCGCCTTTTCCTCGTAGAGAATGGTGTCCTCCGAACGCGCTTGTTGGGATAGGCCAGCGGCAGTGGCCAATAGTCCTACGGATGCCGTCAGTGCGTCTCGTCGATTCATGGTGCCATCTCCTCATTCCGGGGTGCGTGATGTGGAAGCAGGCAGCCTCCATGCCGACGATGTTGGTCAATCGCTCCAGTATTGACGACGTAGGAAACAGATATCAGCTAGGGTACAAATAATCAATCGTGTGGCATCGCCGCGAATTTTTCGGTAGTGGGTCAACTTGAAGAAATCCGGGGTGGCACGCCCTGTTAAGGGCGTGGATCCTCACAAGGTCGATTCCACGCCCTTCGATGACTCAGGGCGTGCCACCCAAACTGACCCACTACCGATTTTTCGAGTGAAACGCGGCTTGTTGCTGACGTGGCTCGAAGTCCCAATAATCCGCCAACGTCGATCCAATGGTCACGGACCAACCATGAAAGCCATTCAACTCGAAAAGCCAGGCAGCTTCCGTCACATCGAGATTCCGGAGCCGAATCTTCCCGGGCCGGGCGAGGCGCTCGTGCGAGTGCATCGCGTCGGCATTTGCGGCACGGACATCAGCGGGTATCTCGGCAAGATGCCGTTTTACAGCTACCCGCGTATTCCGGGACATGAGCTGGGCGTCCAAGTGCTCGAAGTCGGCGCGGATGTGTCGAACGTGAAGGCGGGCGATCGCTGCTCTGTCGAGCCGTAT
>CAYSHJ010000143.1:0-4374 GCA_964430385.1 uncultured Planctomycetaceae bacterium | reverse complement strand
AGCGGCACGTGACCGTCGGCAGCAATACCTATTTGCTCCCCGCGCCGTTCTTCGTGCTGGCGACACAGAACCCGATCGAACAAGAAGGAACATACCCGCTGCCCGAAGCGCAGCTCGACCGGTTCATGTTCAACGTGGTCGTGGCATATCCCAACGCCGCCGAAGAGCTGCGCATCCTGAAGCAGACAACCGGCGGTGAGCAGCCACAGCTTGTGCCAGCCCTGTCCGGCCGGCAGATTCTGGCGCTGCAAGAAGTCGTGCGCAAGGTGCCGGTCGCCGAGCATGTTTTCATTTATGCTCGTGACTTGGTCCGAGCGACTCGCCCGAACGAACCCAACGCGCCAGATTTCGTGAAGAAATACGTCTCGTGGGGAGCCGGTCCGCGCGCGGGCCAATATCTAATCCTGGGCGCGAAAGCACGAGCAATTCTGGAAGGTCGCTTCCACGTCAGTCCAGACGACATCAAGGCGGTCGCTCATCCGGTGCTGCGGCATCGCATCGTCACGACGTTTCAAGCTCACAGCGAAGGGATCGCGTCCGACCGCGTGGTGGACATGCTGCTGGAGAAGATTCCCGTCGAAGTGCAGCAACGTGCGGCGAAACTGGCGGGCAAGTGAGTTCATGCCCCGCGTTCCCAAGCACGTTTTCGCTCAATCCCAAGCACGTTTTCGCTTGTTCCCAGGCTCCGCTTGGGAACGAGCGGGCGTCTCTTACGTTTCCCGCCCCGAATCCTCGCCCGGTTTCGGCACATAGAACTGCGACAGGTCGATGCCGCCCTTGAGTTCCGCCTGTACGATCTTCAGCGACTGCTCGATCCGTTGCAGGCGATGCTCGAGCGCCGGTGGCAGGGCGAGCTGATCGGATTTCTGTTTGACGCGCGGCACGGCGGGGTAACCGAGTTGCCTCTGCAAGGCCGCGAACATGTACAGCGGGTCCTTCTTGCGGTGAGCCTTCGCGATGCGTCCCTCGCGCGTGCCGAACAGCAACGGATGTGAGGCTGTGAAGTTCGGATCCTGGTTCTGGCGGCGTCGGTCTTCGACGAAATGTTCCGACCGGAAATAAATCAAATCGGCGAAGTCGGCCATGCCCAGCTCGCGGCGCACGAGCTGGAACCAATCGCGCCAGTTTTGGTCGTACAGCGGATCGCCGGAGATGGCCGTGAAGCCGTCGGAGTAACCCAAGCGGTTTCGCGCCAGGCACTCGAACTGATAGATGAACAGCCCCTGCGGAGTCGCGTGGCCCGCGCGGTACTCGGCTTCTCGGTGCAGGATTTCGAGCGCCATGAACTGATCGAACCGCGAGCGACTTTCTTCCTCGGCCTGACGCATGATGAACGCTTGGAACGGTGCGAAGTAATGCTCGATGTGCGTCATCGCGTCGCTGATCCGGCCTTTCAGCAGGATATCGCTGCGCAGAAAATCGATCGCCAGCGGCAGCTTGGTCGTGCTCAGGATTTCTTCCTGGACGGTGGCCAAGATCTCTTGCGAGGAGACGTTGTCTCGCAAGCGATCAGCGAAAACGCGAAAGAAGTGCGCCTGCTCGATGTACTCTTCGCGGTCCAGTAGCGGAGTCGGCATGAGATTCCCAGAGACCAGTTCGGCAAGTCGAGGCCTCGTCGGAGGCATGGCCCGTGGCACGACCGGCACTCTAAACCGATCACGGGGTCTCGCAAAAGCCCAAGAGTATCGCTACGCGACGCCGATCCCCTTCCGGATAACGGTTCCTGGGAGTGGGTCGGCCCCAACTTCGCAGACGCGCTGTCCGATGTTTTTTTCGCTGGTTCAGTAGGCTCGCCGCAATCCCGCTTTCCAATAACCTGCCGGGACGTTGACATTTTTCGCAATCTTTGCAACCGAAAAAGTTTGCTGGTGGTGCTTGACGGCGCGCCAGCAATTCCTCAGAGTTTGCCCTTCTTCGACGTGTCCAGGATGGGTCTGTGGGTCAGGGTCATCGGAGCGTCGAGGCGAGCGGACCATTTCATGCCATCACTGATTGCGAAAAATCTGCCATTGGCGGATCGGCTTGAGCGATCAGCGTCTTTGACAAGAAACGGATTTCATGTTCTCCACCCTGACCCTGATCATGTTGTGGACTCAAGGCGTCGGCGTCGGCGTCGCGCCGGAGCGATTACTCGCGGCGAAGCCGCCCACACACTTCACGAACTACACGCTGGCGTATCGTGAGGCTCAGCGGTCCAAGAAGCCGCTGCTGGTGATCCTGAATCCGGGCAATGAAGCGGCGGACGTGCCGGTCCATCTGGCCGACGTCCGCAAGACCGAGCATCGCCGCAAACTGTTGGAGCGATACGTCGTCGTCGTGCTCGACGCTGGCACCAAGCATGGCGAGACGACTCACAAGCTGTTCGATTCTCGCGCGCTACCTCACGTCTCGGTGATCGACCACGATCAGCGCTGGCAACTCTTTCGCACCAGCCGCAAACTGCAAGGGGACGATTGGAACAAGATCCTCGAAACCTTCCAGAACGGAGAAAACACGGTCTGGCTGAACCTCGACGTTCCGAAGCCGTGTCCTACCTGACTGTGAACCCCTTCTCTCGCCCGTGCGGCGAGCTCAATCCTCAATCGTTAGCTTGATCTCGTCAGAGTTCGCTTTCAGTTCAGGGGCGTACATGGCGGAAGCTCGCGTCGGGAGCGCGCTGAACTTGCCGGGCGTTTCGGCACGCAGGCGGTATGACACCGAGTGCTTGCCTCGCGCGAGAGCTCGCACGAAGAATGAGACGCGTTCGTCTCGGAGTTCCATGTATGCGCCCAGGTCGTTGCCGTTGTAGCCGCTGCGGAGGTCCACCGGTTCGAAGCCGGCCGCCTTGAGGTCTTCGAAGAGCAGATACTCGTAGTCGTTCTTGCTGTCGATTTCGAGTTCCACTTCGACCAAGTCGCCGCTCTTGAGTGTGGCGAGATTCGGCAACTCATTGCGTTCGTACTTCTCGACTTTCTGGCTGACGACTTGGCCGCGCGAGCCGGCGACGTTGATCTTCTTGTCGGCCGGCGTGAGCTTGTAGACCTTGCGTTGGACTTTGATCTCCAACCCGGCCCTGGTGATGAAGTCTTCGAGCGTGAAGTTGGTGAGGTAGGCGTTGAAATAAAGAGGATTTGCGATTTTCGATTTTCGATTTTCGATTTGCTGTTTGGTCGCATCGCCTTCCTGACTTCTGGCCTCTGGCCTCTGACCTCTGGCACCCAGCGGCTTCTTCCGCAGCTCGATGACATGCTGCCCATCGGTCAGCGCTGCGCCTTCGATGACGAACTTGTTGTTGAAGCCAAACAGCGTCTCCGGCGTGATCTCGACCGTCTGCTTCAGTTGGCCGTCGATCAGGACTTCCACTTGCAGGTTCGGTTTGTCCTCGCCGCTTTGCTTCAGGTATTCGGCCATCGCTTCGATGCAGACGGCGGTGTCGCGGGTGCTGTTCCAGTACGTCGCGTGCTTGCGGTTATTGAGCAGGTACTTCACCAGCCGCGAGGCTCGTTCGTCCTTGGCATCGACGCGCGACAGCAGTTTCAGGTAATAGCCGTTCGCCTCGATGTCGCTGCCGTACCAGTGCCACCACCAGTTGTTTTCGGGCAGTTTCAGATAGGCCGTTTGGTTCTCGTCGTCTTGGACGAGGAACTGTTCGATGTTTTTCAGGATCATCGCCAGCTTCTCGGCCTGTTGTTGCTTGTGTAGCGCGAGACCGAACAGGGCCTTCGCATAGACCGGCAGCGCGGTGCGGTCGCGATACAAGAACTCCAGCATGTCGGCGTTCGCGTGATCGGCATCCACAAGCACCATATAGACGAAGGCGTCCAGCGCGTCGGCCTTCTCTTTCCACGGATGAGTCTTCGTCGGAGCGTTCTTGAGCTTCTGGATCTCGGCGGCTTGATAGCGTTTGAGCCATTCAATGCCGCGTTCCAGCACGTCGGGCACGAGGGCCACGTCGTTCTCGCGAGCGATCTGCAAGCCATGCACGACAACCGCCGTCGTGTGCGGGTACGAATGCTCGCCCCAGCCGCTGAACCAACCCCAGCCGCCGTCGCCGCACTGCATCTCGGTCAGCCGTTCGAGGCCGTTCTTGACCATTGCGGTCACTTCGTCGGCGTCGAAGACCGGATTGCGGTCAAAGCGTTGCCATTGCTTCGCTCGTTCCGCGTCCTCGCCGATTTCTTGAGCGTTCAAGTTCGTCCGCTTCTGCTGAATCGCCTTTAGGTCGAGGCCCATGTTCCGCAGGATGCGTTGTGTGACGACTGTCGGCAGGAAACGGTTGAGCGTTTGCTCGGTGCAGCCATACGGGTAATCGACCATGTACGGCAAAGCATCGACCATCGCGCCGGCCAATGTCGGCGAGTAGCGCACTTCCAGCCGCGACTGATTCACACGCCG
>CAYSHJ010000142.1:0-1765 GCA_964430385.1 uncultured Planctomycetaceae bacterium | reverse complement strand
CCTTAGCAGGGCGTGCCACCCGGGACTTCTTCAAATTGACCTCTACCAAAAAAATAGGACGGATTGGCAATCCGTCCTACGAGGCGCGTCGGTGATTCGCGAAAGGAGCCGGCCTCAGTTCCCGCTGATGAGCTTGAGCGGCCGGCTTTTGGCGATCTCGCGGAAGACGTTTTCGAGTTGAGTCCGCACTGTGGAAATGTTCGCGGCCGGGGGGACGTTGTAATAGACCCCGTTGGTGATGTCGGCAACCTGTTGCATCAAGACAGTGTCGGCACCGGCTCCCAGGGAGATGCTCATAATCTTGATCGTGTCATTCTTGGCCGCTTGGGCTTCGGCGATCACGGCCGAGGTTCCGACCGCCTCATTGGAAGGCAGGTTGGCCACTCCGTCGGTCAGTAACACCATCATTTTGAACGCACCGTGCCGAGCGTGAGCGTTGAGTTCATCCCGCGCCAGCTTCATGCCGGCTGAAATGTTCGTGCCCCCCAAATAATGTCCCGCCTGACGCTGACGAGTGGTCGTTTTGATCTGAGTGAGGTTGTCGCTCAAGCCGTGTTCGAGAATGGCTCCCGCTGTACTGGTGTGCGTAAAGATCGACAAGCCCATGTAGTCTTCGGCTTCGACTGAAACGAGATAGTCGATGAACAGATCGACGGCATCCTTCATGACACCCACAGGCTGCTCGCTGGTTTTCCACAAATCCGGCGTCTGTGCGTAGCTGGAGTAGTTGGACTGCAGGTAGTGAATCCACGTGAGATATCCGTACATATCGCGATAGCCGGCGTCCTTGATGGCGCCGCTGGAGCTCTGCGCTTTCTGGATGTAATCCGTCCAACTGCCGCTGGGATAGGGATAGGCAGCGCTCAGACCGAGCGCCAACTTGATGTTGTCGATGGTAAAATTGAATTGCTCACCCAGGTTGCCGGACGACAGGCTGGCGTTCGTCCCCGATGTGACCCAACAACTGACAATGTCTCTACCCGCGTCGCTGTCACTCCCGGCGAAGGTTCCCACCAGGCCAGACAGGCCGGTAAAGGTCTTCGTATTGCCATTTGAGAACGCCAACTTGACTTGCGAGAGGGCCAACGTCGACGTCACCGAAACCGATGTCCGTTTGAACGTGACGTCGATGTGCGGAATTGTTCCCGAGGCCGCGACGCCCTTCAACGTGGCGTACTTGGGAGCGAACGACAGGTTGCCATAGACGGGCGAGCCAAGCTCGGTCCACATCGTTTCGAGATTCGACTCGATGTACGTCCGGCCGAGCTTGCTGATCGCACCCAGACAACTGTCGTCGTTCATTGAGGCGGAATAGTCGAGCACGACCATAATGTCGCGCGACTGAAACGTGGCGATGGCTTCGGCTCCGACGTCGGCCTTAGTCGAACCGATCATCGGCGCGAAGAACAAGGGCAGCCGATCATCGCCGAGACCGCCGGCGGTCCGCAGTGCGCGGACCTTCACGACGTTGTAGGGCGTCGCGGCGTCGCCCCACTGAATGTCGAACTTCTGCGTGGAGGCGTTCCAAACCATCCTCCCAAAGGTGATGTCGTTCACAGGATCGATCTTGACCGAACTACGATCCCCGTTTTGATACAAGGCTGCCGTTTCGGTGATGGCTTGCTGGGCGTTGCTCCGAACCTTGGCCGGGTCCAACGTGCCACTCAGTTCCATCGCCCCCGCCAGCGCCGAGCCGTCGGCCGCCGCCTGCAGTTGGGCCCTTGTTAGTTGGATGAATCCAATGTCGAGCGTCAACGCGAGAAAG
>CAYSHJ010000141.1:0-5232 GCA_964430385.1 uncultured Planctomycetaceae bacterium | reverse complement strand
AGTCATAGGAATCGGGAGCAAGGAAACGAAGCGGGTGGAGCAGGGGAGCGGCCAAAAGGGGAGCGGCGATCTCACCCGTGGCGGCGAAGCGTTGAGAGCATGCCGGTCGATTCGCGGTCTCGAAGGGCGATGCCATGAGGCACCGTCGGTGTTGGCGGCCAGCGATCCGCATTGAGCCGCCGGACGACTACGGGAATCCCGGCTGCGATGCTTTATTCGGTGCGCTGGTCGGTGGCGTGGCCGCTAGACGCTCTGCCATCATCAGTTCACGC
Source organism: uncultured Planctomycetaceae bacterium (assembly GCA_964430385.1). Taxonomy (GTDB): domain Bacteria; phylum Planctomycetota; class Planctomycetia; order Planctomycetales; family Planctomycetaceae; genus CAYSHJ01. Next base: position 4,960 of record CAYSHJ010000141.1, on the reverse strand, counting down.
TCAGCCTCAATCTCCTCGGGATCGTGCCAGTCTGCAAGTTGGCCGTCGTCGCAGAGCACGAATCCACAGGACAGGCATTCGATGGAGCAATTGCTCGCACTCTCACTCTTCCACTGAAGCCGTGGCTTCTCACAGCAGCGAGGACTATCAGCACTCTCCCTCGCTTCGGTGAGCAGGCGATAGTACGCGCAAACGGCTTCATGGATCAGCTTCGTGATCGGCAGTCGGGTGATCGTGCGGAGTTCCGTTAGCCGGATCATGTCTGCCTTGGTAACGCGGCTCGACGGCCAAGGGTAGCCCTGGATTTGCAACTCAGGGTCAAGCGGAGGCTCTGGCGGTTGCGGTTGTAGCGAGCGAGCCATGTGTGCATCGTGGTGGGCGTATCTGTGCATACGGTCAAGATGCCAGTGTGTGGGTAGCGCTCGCAAGCGATTCAGTCTCCCGGCCACAGGGAGCCTGGTGCGATGAATCGGCAAAAAACGCTCTGCCACGAAGGGCAGAGCGTTGTCCTGAGAAGCAATATCCTTAGTCACGATCACGCGGCCAGCTCCATGAGCTTGGCGACTTTCTGGTCGGCCTCGGTTCGATCTCCGGCAAAGCGGAGATTGACGTTGAGGTGAGTAAGAGCATCAACCAAGTTCCAGAGCGTGAAGGGCTTTCCTTCCTGACCAAGTTTCTTCACGGCCCGTTCGACCGTGTCACGCGGAATCGCGTAATTGCTCAGCAACTTCGTGGCTTCGTCGTTATCCGTCGCCACGGTTATTGCCATCGCTTTGCGAACGGCCGCCGCGAAGCCGTCTTTGCGTTCGTCGCGGCGCTCTTGCAACGCTTGAATCATCCGCCGAATTTCATTGAGCGATTCACGGACGTTGCCTGTGTGCTTGCGAGTGAACTCAACGACATTCGTCGCGTCCCACACGATGTGGTTCTGACAAATTCGCTGATACCAAAAAGTGGAAATGCCAACCGATCGTTTGCCAACTTCGCTGTTCCAGCAAAAAAATCCTGGCGCGAACGATTCGTTGCCGATGTCGATCCAGCCCGCAGGGTCAATGAGGAAAGCAAAGAGGTCTTGCTCTCCGCAATACAACCCCGTCGCACCGGTGAAGGCAGTTTGCGGCGGTGAGAACTCGCCGGCGCATTCCGCAACCGTCTCCAGCAGTTCGCTGTTCCACAACCGCGAGTAGGCGGTTCCGTGGATCGACCTGATGCTTGGGCCGGTTGTCAGAATCTGCATCGGCTTCGCTCCGTGCGGGAGTGTTTCTCGCAGTACCGCTCGCGCGGTGTCGGGAGAGAGCCGATTGACGGTCTCCTTGGCGACACCGGACAAGCGGCAGATTTGCGAGAAGCTCCAGTCGTTGAGCAAGAATTCGCCATCGTCGCCAGCGGAGAACGAGAGTTCTCCACCAACGACGACCGGTTGCAGGCGAGCGGGCAAGTGCCAGCGGTCCTGCGATTCCCGGTGCTCACTGCGACAGTGCTCAATCAGGGATTCGACCGACGAGAAACACTCGTCCGGTCTTCGTCGAAAGAGTTCATCATGTGCCTGGGTCAACGTACTCATGGGGGCCTCCGATCGTGAAAAGGAACAATCTTCAGGTGGTCTGCTCGAACAACGAACAGACACCCCGATCGTGGCCCCGGATCGCGCCCCGCGCAACCGCGTTTATTGTTACGAGCCGAAAATCTCTCTCACTCGTCAAGCAAATCTGTTCCCCGACACCCGCAGTCAAAAGAACTCGCGTTGTACTGCCGGCCCCACCAGCGTCATCCGATGGATTTCGTCTTCGTGGACGCGGGCGTGCTCGGCCAGTGCGTCGAGACTCGCGTGATGCTCAAGAATCTTGGCCTGCAACGATGCGAGTGCCGCGAGCGCCCGGCGGTGTGCGATTGGCCATTTTCCAAATTGGGCGAGCGCGGCAGCGTGTTCGGCATGAGCTTGTTGATGCTCTTTGAGCATCGCCGCGTGTTCTTCTTTGACCTCGGCAGTTGCCTGACAAGACGCTTTGCTCAAGTCCGAGATGGCTGGCTAGGTGTTCTCTCGTGCGACTCTTTCATTCGCGACTCGCCTCCGGCTTCGCGCCGGCGCACCTTGACACCTTTTCCCATTCCCCTTTTTCCGTTCCCCGCGACTTTGGATGCATCCTCGCCGTCGCATTCTGTTGCGGAATTGGGAGACTTTCGGTCGCGGTCACGGGCGTGGCACTGTCGGGAGACCGTGCCACAACAGCGGGTTTCGTCGTTCGTCATCGGGTCGTTCGTGCTTCGTGATTCATGGTTTCTGTTTCTTCAGCGGCATCGTCCAAAAGTAAATTGTGTGCTCGCTGGTGTCCTCCGGCGACTGGATTTTCGCCGTCTTGTCAGGCGGGAAGCCGGGGAGGGCAAAATAGTGCGAGACGATTCGCGCACCGGGCTTGAGCTGCTCCAGTTGAGGCAGCAGCTTTTCCAATTGCTTGGGCAGCAGATATACCGCGATCACGTCGGCGTCGCCGAGATCGGCCGTGAATAGGTCTTTGAGTTCAAAGGTCACGAGCGATTTGACACCGGCCGCCTCCGCCTTGGTGCGCGACAGCTCCACCAACTCCTTGTCAATTTCATAGCCGACCACTCGGCAGCCGTATTTCTTGGCGGCCGAGATCACAATGCGTCCATCGCCGCTGCCCAGGTCATAGACCACGTCAGTCTTTTTCACCTCGGCCAATTCGAGCATCTTGTCAACCACGTCTTGCGGCGTGGGCACGAACACGGAACGGAGCGTGCGAGTCTTGGTCTCGCCAGACGCCTCGCCGATCGCAGCCGGCGCGGCGGCTTTCGGGACGTCGAGTTTGATCGTCTTCGCTTCCGTCTGCGGTCCGGCCACAGCGCTCGCACGCACGTCGTAGCAATGGAGCCGTTGGTCATCTCGCAGATACAGCCGGCCGCCGGCGATCACGGGCATCGTCACACAGGGAGCCTGCGAGTGATCGGGAATCGTGAATTCCCCCAGACGGGTGAATCCGGCGGGCGAGGCTTTGGCCAAAGTCATCTGTCCGCCGACACGCCGGAAATACAAACAGTCATCGGCATAAATTACGGTCGCCTTGCCGGCACCCAGCGAGCGTTCCTGTTTCCAAGCGGCGACACCGGTGTTCCACGCCAGGCACACCGGCCAACCACGTTCGTCGTAGCTGTAAACGTGGTCGCCGACCAACACCGTGCCATCTTGAAAGCGATCGATTCGGAATGGTTGGCGATGCAACTCTTCGAATGAAATGTTCTTGCCATCGCGAGTCAATTTCAGCAGGACGACTTCGTTGCCGTTGTTGCTCGTGCAGAAAACGCGATCGCCTTGCACGAGCGGCGTCAGCGAGTTCGAGACGCCCCGAGCGATCTTGTCGGTCGTCCACAGCAGCCGACCATCGTCGGCCGCGACCCCGACCAGCAGGTTGGGAAGATAGGTCACGTACTGCCGGAGTCCATCCACCTCCGCCACCACCATCGCCGTGTAATTGCCGCGAGTCTCATCGCTGACGGGAGCCGCCGTCTTCCAAAGAACATTGCCGTTCGTCTTGTCGAGCGCCACGACCGCCGCCTGAGCGCTTCCAGGCGTGCAGATCAGTTTGTCGCCGTCCACCAGCGGGTAATCGCAGAACCCGTAGATCGGTTTCTTGGCTCCAAAATCCGTCGCGTAGTTTTTGCGCCAGAGTTCTCGCCCGTTGGCCGTGCTCAGACAGACCAGCATTCCGTCGGCGGTCATCGTGTAGAGCCGCTCGCGATCCACGGTCGGACTGCGTTGAGCCAGCCAGCGCATGAATGGATTTTCGTTGATCGCCGGACCAATCCGGGTCGCCCAACTCAGTTGGCCCGTCTTGTCGTCCAGGGCAACCACGAACTCACTCTGGTCCTGATACCCGACCGTGAAGATCTTCCCGTCCGCGATCGAAACCGACGCGATCCCCTCACCGAGTCCGATGGCCGTCCACAACAGCGGTGGCCCACCAGCCGGCCACTCATGGAGCAGTCCTTTTTCCAACGAAACGTTGTCTCGATTCGGCCCACGCCATTGCGGCCAGTCGTCCGCCCGCGTCGCACCGAAATTCGACGGCCCACCGCACACCAATGCCACGGAGACGATTATTCGCGAAATGAATTTCCACATCGGCTGCGACCTTTCATTGAGTGAGAAGGGTCATTCTGTTGCGGAATGGGGAGACTTTCGGTCGCGGGCGCGGCACGGTCGGGAGACCGCACCGCGACAGCGGGTTTCGTCGTTCGTCATCGGGTCGTCCGTGCGTCGTCATTCACGGTTTCTGTTTCTTCAGCGGCATCGTCCAAAGGTAAATGGTGTGCTCATTGCTGTCCTCCGGCGACTGAACTTTCACCGTCTCGTCAGGCGGGAAGCCTGGGATGGCAAAATAGTGCGAGACGATCCGCGAACCGGGTTTGAGTTTTTCGAGTTGAGGCAACAGCTTTTCCAATTGTTTGGGAAGCAGATACACCGCGATCACGTCGGCGTCGCGGAGATCGGCCGTGAATAGGTCTTTGAGTTCAAAGGTCACGAGCGATTTAACACCGGCCGCCTCCGCCTTGGTGCGCGACAGCTCCACCAACTCCTTGTCAATTTCATAGCCGACCGCTCGGCAGCCGTACTTCTTGGCGGCCGAGATGACAATGCGTCCATCGCCGCTGCCCAGGTCATAGACCACGTCAGTCTTTTTCAACTCCGCCAGTTCGAGCATCTTGTCAACCACGTCTTGGGGCGTGGGCACGAACACGGAACGCAGCGTGCGAGGCTTCGTGGCATCAGACTTCTCGCCGACACCGGCCGACGAGACAGCTTTCGGGGGGTCGAGTTGGATCGTCTTCGCTTCGGACTTTGGTCCAGCCGTAGCACTCTCGCGGACGTCGTAGCAGAACAGACGTGCGTCATCGCGAAGATAAAGCCAGCCGCCGGCGATCACTGGGTTTGTCGCTCCGATCG
>CAYSHJ010000140.1:0-1765 GCA_964430385.1 uncultured Planctomycetaceae bacterium | reverse complement strand
ATAGATCGACCGCTCCGACGCGGTCTTTGCCTGCGACCCCGCCGGCACCGACGACGCGGAGAAACAGACGAGCGCCACGCCTGCCATAAGGCAGCAGGCGAACAGCCCAAAGGCGTGCGAATGGTACATTGGTTTTCTCTGCCGCCGAACGACCCAAGCTCAGCGACCCGGCCCACGAGAGGCTCGACTTGCAACCAGAGTGAGATGGCCGGGTTCGCTGCAGCGTGTGGTTAGGCATCAACCCGATTGGTTTCACTTCTTCCCTCGATCGGTGACTTCGTATTCAAAGGTGTTCGAGAAGGCGCATGCCTGCTTTGCTTTTTCCAAGGCTTCATCACCAAAAAAACCGCCCCCATGTGTCATCGGGTCGTAAGCTACCTTGCCTTTGAATCTCTCGGGGCGTTCGGACTTGTAGGTTAGCAGCAAAGTCACCAAGGAATGCGGCGGGAGATAGAGAATGTATTCTGGCGACCAACCCGTTGACTTGATTTTGATTTCGTCCCGCAGTTGAGGTTGGACCAGGGGTAAAATCCCTTCCATCCAATTAGTCTCACCTCTGACAAGACAATAGTGCGAACCCGCTGATGGATGCCACACGATGGGCTTGATGCTGTCTGTGGTGTTTGTGACCGCACACCACACGTTCACGGGTTCGCCCAGGGTGAAGTTCGTCTTCACAAGGCTGCAATGGAACTGCAGCCCCTTCGCCGAATGCTCATCCAGCTTTGGCAACGGGTCACTTGAGGAATCTGCCGCGCGTGTCAACAGGGCTAAGCCAACAATAGCCGGGAGAAGCCAAAGAATCGTATGTCGTGAAGTACTTTTCATGGCAATGTGATTTGATGTCTAACAGTAAAGTGACCCGCGCGCGGCCTAGCATCTCTGGAACATTGACGGTGACCGTTGGAACTGGCAAACAGGATGTCGCAATTTATTCACAGACTCAAGCGTCAAGTATGGGAGCTGTCCGCTCACCATGTCAACCAGTCTCAGAAAACGTTGCTTTGATGCGCTGCCTTTGAACCCATTTCAACGGCGATCATCCAATCGAGCACGATTCCCAAGAAACGTATGGAGTTCTCGGCACGCAAATCGTGCGTCGAATAACGGATGAGAATCTCGGACGAGTCCATCAGTTATCAAACGGTGGTTTTTTGGGATTCCGAGAAAACGGATGACTTCACGAGACGGAACGAACGTGGCTGCGTCGAACGACAAGGCCAGACGTAGGAACACATCAACTTGTCCTGCGACATGGGGAGGTTCTTGAAGTTGATCGGGCCGTATCGCGAGCGGCTTGTGCGACGCTTGATGGGTTCTTGACCGTCCCGTCCCGGCGTGCTGTCGATTCTGTGCGTGCCCATCTTCTGACGGTTCGTGGCGTCTGCTCTCGGTCAGTGCCCTCGCTGTTGCCTCAGGCGATCGGGTCTCCAGCCAAGGTAGCCATCGTGCTCCGCAATGATTTTCCGTGCGGACTCGATACGATGTCGTTCCCTCGCGCTGCGGAATCCGAGTATGGCCTTGTCGATCGAGCAGTTTCTCAACCACCTCACGAGCAGCGAGCTGTTGTCGAACGACGACGTTCGGGCGTTGATCGCTGCGCTTCCGGAAGATAAGCGACCGTGGGATGGTGAGGCGTTGGCTCGCGAACTGGTCAGCCAGAAGAAGCTGACCAAGTTTCAGGCGGAGCAAATCTTCGGGGGCAAAGGAAAGTCGCTGACGCTGGGCAACTATGTCATCCTCGACAAGCTCGGCCAGGGTGGGA
>CAYSHJ010000139.1:0-6600 GCA_964430385.1 uncultured Planctomycetaceae bacterium | reverse complement strand
TAATGCGACTCGGCGGCGAAGAACAGTCGCGACGCGAATAGCTCGTGCAGGATCGGCCGCCATTCAAAGTTGTGCTGCCGAATGCGAGCGGCCAGAGCGTCGATGTGCGCGCGTGATGGCTGCTGCTCGACGAATTGTCGCAGCAGTTTGAAGGCCAGGAATCGCGGGCAGGCGGGATGATCCAAACACAGCTCGACGACGTCCTTGCCGTCGAAGCGGCCCGACTTGCCGAAGACTTTCTTCTCGCCCTCGTCGTGCTGAATCGCGTTGAACCAGAACTCGGCATTACGGACATGCCAGCCGGAGAAGGCTCGCGCGGCTTCCTGGATGTCGTGTTCCGAGTAGTTACCCACGCCCAGGCTAAAGAGTTCCAGCAGCTCGCGAGCGAAGTTTTCGTTCGGGTGTCGCTTGCGATTGGCGTTGCCGTCCAGCCACAGCAGCATCGCCGCGTCGCGAGACATGTCGTGCAGCGTGCGGCGAAAGCTTCCCAACGCTTCGCGCCGCAACAGGTCGTTCTGAGCGACCATCAGCGACACCGAATCGATCTTCGCGTTCGAGGTCGCGAAGTGATTGTGCCACAGCAGCGTCAGCTTCTCGACCAGCGGATTGGCCGACGCCAGCATGCGGTGCAGCCACCAGGCTTTCAGGTCGGCGATGTTGCCGCTGTCGAACGCTGCCTGCCGCAACAGCGTGTCCGCGCGAGCAAACTCGTCGATTTCCGGTTGCGGCGTCAGCAACCGATCGAGCGTTCGATCCAAGCCGTCAGCGACCGCTCGGTCAAGTTCTTCGGCCGAGGCTCCGAAGCCGGTCCGCCACACCAGGTGAGTCGCCTCGCGCCGCGACCAGGCATTGTCGGTGCGTTGCAGAAGGTCCATGCGTTTGGTCTCCCGTGCTCCTGCCCCCATCCTCACCGACGCAAAGTGGTGGTATCTACACATTATCGTTAGCCCCGTTCACGGGGTTTCTCGCGAAGCGATTAGGCCCGGCGTTCACGCCGGGTTTGCGGAAACCGCAAACAGTGATCGCAACCCCGTTCACGGGGTTTCTCGCCAAACTGGCTTCAGCCCAGCAGACACCGCACAACGGCTGAAGCCGGCAAGCCCAAAGTCCCGTGAACGGGACTCTCAACCACAAGCCCATCTGCTCGACCCGCCGTAAACGGCGGGCCTATTCGCTACGCGGATGCCCCGTGAACGGGGCCAAAAGGCGGCTCCTCGAACTCTCGTAATTGTGTCGAACTCCATGACGCGGGGTCATTGCGACGATGACTATTTCCATAACGCTTCCAACTGCACTCGATACCCTTCCCCGGACGTCCCGGTGGTCAGACGGAGCGTGCGGATGGAGCGGATGATTTGCAGAAACGTGCCGACTTCCGTCTTGGCTTGCTCGGACGATTTGCCTTCTTGAACTGATCGAGCTTGGAGCAGTTCACGATTCACGTCCAACGCATCCGCCAGCGTTGCGCCGGTTAACTCGAAGTGGAAATCATTCTTTGTCGGCGATCGTGTCGCCGTGACCGGAGCTGGCTTGCTCGACAACACGTCGATTAACTGTTTGCAGAGATCGACCGACGAGCACATCACGAACTTGTCGCCCACGCGAGCTCCCGCCGGCATGAAGTTGAACACGATCGGCAGACGGTCTCCCTTGGGCTTTTGCCCGTACTTGCCGAAATTGATTTGGACGTCCTTGTAGGTTTCCGACGCGAGCACCCACGGCTGCCGACCTTGTTGTCCGGCGTCGAGATTCACGATCGAAGAGACCGTCTGAAAGAAAAGCTGTAGCAGTTCGGCACCTTCGTCCGGCTTGGCCAGATCGACGATCAGGCCAAAGCCCGGCAACTGCAGACCGGGCTTTCCGTTCAGATGGCTGAAACTCTGCGGCGCGGCGACGAACGTCAGGTTGCGACCGAACGTCGGCAGAATGTCCTCGCCAACGTCGCGGCTGGGCAGCAGATTGGCCAGACCACCTTCGAACTTGTCGAACTCCGGCAGCACTTTCGCTTGCAAGAGTGCTTCGCGGCGTTTGTACCAGCCGGCGTAGTCGCGGTGCAGCGTGATGCCACCGATCAGTTGCGGCATCTTCGGAAGCGATGCGCCATGACCTTCGGCAGCGTCGGCAAAGAACGGTTTGTAAGTTTCGCCCAGCGATTCCGGCGATCCGGCCACTCCAGCCGTCAGTTGGAACTGTTGGTCATTGATGTCGAGCGACAGGCCGGCGAATGGGCTGCGATTCGCGAGTTCATAAATGCCGCCGAGCAGCAGCGAAAGCAACGGGTTGTCCAACTTGTCCGGCCCCAGCCTGCCACCCTGAGCCTTCGCGACCATGTCAATGTTGAAAAACAGACGCGCGAGATGTCGGTCGCCCATCTGCTTCGTCATGGCGACATACGGCGTGTCCTGGCTGAGCGGCTTCGTGGCGTCGTTCGACTCACCGGCTCGCAGCGAGAGCGACTTCGTCAGCAAATCCTTGGTGCTGGCAAGAGCAATCCAGTTGTCCTTTTCGGCGGAGAAAATTTTGTTGTCGTAGGCCTTCACGGTGACTCCGCCCGGACCCGCTGAGTTCGTCGTTTGATCGGCGGTCAAGACCTGCCACGGAGCCAATCGTTCGCGAATGAGGTTCAGCTTCTCGGTGTCGTTGACTTGAATAACGATCAGTGCGTCGGGTTGCTTGTGTCCCTCGCGCAGATAAAACGCCGCGCCGATCCGGCCGCCGAGCACGGTCTTGGCGATTGTCCACACATCCATGCCAAGTTGCGTTTCGACGATTTTTCGACCCGCATCGACCTTTTGTCCTTGAGACGATTGATAGAAGGCTTGCACTTGCGGATTCGATTGCAGGTCAGCCACGAGTGGCGAGTGCTGAAGTTTCTCGATCCAGGATCCCAGGTTGGAGACTTCCACGAAGGCCACGGCCCCGCCTGGCACCGACTGGGCAAGGTCGTCGGCAGCGATCGCCGGCTGGCCGAGCGATCCGAGACACGTCACGCCGAGCACCGTGACAACGATCAAAAGCCGCCATTGCGGAAGGGCGAGCGAACGGCGAAGCCAACTCATTGGTCATCTCCCAAACAAGAAGGGACACGGGGCGTGACTGTAGTCGTACCGGCCAAACCACGAACCGGTTTCAGTGGATTTGTATTACTCAGCGTGCCGAACTGATGACGTCGTCTCGAAGTTCCCCCGGACAGAGCTTCCAGGTCGCGGCATAAGTCTCGTCCAAGGGGACGCGAACATAGGTCTGCGTGTCCAAGAACGCTGGCATCTCCGGCAACTTGTCGCCGACGGCCAGCGGATCGATAAACGCCGTGCGCGGAAAGCCGCTGCAATTGGAAACCAGCGTCAACGGCTTGCCACGCGGCAGACGAAAGTCGTCCGCTTCGACCTCGCTCCAAATCAGTTGATGAAGCCCCTGGGGATCACGTGGCGTCGGCGGCAACAAATCGACGATCAACAGATGAATTCCGTTGCGCAGCAAGTCAACCGACATGTCCACGAATTTGCGAATCGCCAGACGGCTGTGTTTGTTTCCCGGTGACACGATTTCCAGAACCGAGACCACCTCGCCGGACTTGTCGCGGATCACGATCTTGTTCGCCTTTTCGGCATAGACCTCGGTTTCCGAACCGCGACTGACGATCCGAGTCTTTGGCGGCGCGTCGGCCACGGCGATACCGCCGCGCGAACGAGACGGCGGCCCTGCTTTCGGACGTCGTTGCAACGTCAAGACGACCGGAACGACATCCAAAGCGTGTTGCTCAATCAAAGCGTAATAGCCCTTCGGGAGCAGACCCGCATTCAGGCTGTCGCAGATCGCACACGACCAGTGCTGATGAAAGTGATGGAACAAGCCTGCCGGGGCATTCTTCCAGTCGTGAATCGGCATTGGGAAATCTCCTGGAACACCCACGGAGCAGGCTTTGAATTGGCGGCCGGATTGTAACGTCTGTCGGTAAAATTTCTCGCGCGCTCACGTCCTTAGAACCGCGCACGACGCTGCGACAGATACTCCAGCAACGCCTTGCCGAACGGCATGCTGGTATCCAAGCGGACGTAGTCGGCTCCCATCGACAGGCACTCGCGGCGGTAGCGGCCGCAGAGATCGTTGACGGCTTCCAAGTAGTCGGCCCGCATGCCATCGGCATCGACGAGTTGATGAGCCTCACTTTCCGGGTCTTGCAAATCAACCATGCCGTCGAATGGGAACGTCGCCTCGGCCTCGTCGAGCACATGAAACAGGATCACGTCATGCCCGGCATGCCGCAACAATTGCAGGCTTTGAATGACCGGCTCGGGATCGACGAGCAAGTCGGAAAAGAGCATCAGCAGGCTGCGGTGCCGAATCATCGCGGCGATCCGCCGCAGGTTCGTCGCAACTTCGGTCGGGCCACCGGGTCGCGCCTGAGCCAACATCGCCAGGATGTTACCCAACTGCGTCCGCTTGCTGTGGGCGGGAAGACTGTGCCGCAGCTTTTCGTCGAACGTGATCAGCCCGATCGGATCTTGCTGGTGAATCATCAAATACGCCAGCGCGGCGGCGAGACAGATCGAGTAATCAAACTTCGTCAGTTCTTGCCGGTACGTGTAGGCCATGCTGGCGGACAGGTCCATCAGCAAGTAACCGGTGATGTTGGTCTCGGCCTGATACTTCTTGACGTAGTAGCGGTCGGTCTTGGCATACACGAGCCAGTCGATGTCCTTGGGATCGTCCCCTTGCGCGTAGCGGCGATGCTCGGAGAATTCGACGCTAAACCCCTGAAACGGCGACGTGTGCAAGCCCGCCAAAAAACCCTCGACGATGAACCGCGCTCGCAGATCGAGCCGCGACACCGTGCGGATGACTTCCGGCTTCAGATAGTCTTCGGTTGTGGGCATGACAGTGGATCACCGATGAAGTGATCAGGATGAGAGATACTGACGCGCCGATCGGCGTTCGGTCGACCGGCTGGAAGGCTATCCGGTGGGATCATCGAAGAAAACAATCAGCTCCCTGCGGCCGGTGGCGCGTTGTGGTTAGAATTTCGCAGTGTCTGATGCCTGCTGCTTCGAGGAGAAGACCGATGCGTTCGCCGTTTCCTGGAATGGACCCGTTTTGGGAAGCCAAGCCTCAATGGCCGGTGCTGCATGGCTGGCTGATTCGCAAACTGTGCGAACTCAGTTTGCCGAAGGCTCAACAACTCGGCTACCTGATGGGGGTGGAGCGATCAATTTACTTCCGACTGTCGAACGGCGAAGTCGCGCTGCTGGGTGCGCCGGACCTGTTCGCCGAAGAGGTCGAGTCGTCCCGAAAATTGGACCGTCCCGCCGGTGGCTTGGCGGTGGCCGAGCCGAAAGCGGTTCACAAGGTTTCGATGCGCCGGCGCGGCTTCAAACAGGATTATTTGGTGGTCAAAGAAAGTCGGCGGCCGAACCCAATCGTCGCGGTCGTCGAGATTCTCAGCCCAGGCAACAAGCGCGGCAGCTACGGTCGCAAGTACCGCGAAAAGCGACAACGGTTTTTGGATTCGGCCGTGAATTTTTTGGAGATCGACTTGCTGCGAGCGGGGTTCAGTCCGGCGCGCGACTTATTTCCCGAACTCGCTCCGACACCGTACTTCATTTACCTCGCCCGCAAGCATGGAGCAACGCGGCACGATGAAGCGTTTCCGCTGAAGCTTCCGGAATCCCTGCCCGTGATCGGACTGCCGCTGGGAGGACGCGGCTCGCCCATCTTGCCACTCGACTTGCCCACCGCGTTTCGAGCCGGGATGGAGTTGGCCGAAGGTAGTGAGCAGATCAACTACTCGCTGGATGAAATCCCGTTGCCAGCGCTGACCGATTCGGACATGGAGTTCGTGAAGTCGGTGCTCAAGTCGTCCGCGAGTTAGCGTCGAGGCTTTCCAAAGCCATTCGTTGCAGAGTCTATTCATACTTCGCGATCTTCGGTTCCGGAATCTCCGCGATCAACCGATGAATCACGGTCTCGGCCGTAACCCCTTCGGCTTGGGCTTGGAAGTTAGTCGAGACGCGGTGACGCAGGACGGGAATGGCAACTCGGCGGATGTCTTCGATGCTGATGTTGGGACGCCCGTCCATCGCGGCCATCGCCTTGGCTCCGGCGAGCAGGAATTGGCCGGCGCGCGGGCCAGCGCCCCAACTGACGAGGTCTTTGACAAACTTCGGCGCTGAGGCATCTTTCGGGCGTGTCGCTCGGACTAAGCGAGCGACGTAATTGATCGCCAACGGAGCGGCTTCGATGATGTTGATTTGCTTTTGCAGGTAAACGATCGCTTCGGCCGAGAGAACTTTGCGAATCTCCGGCTTCTCCATCATCGTCGTCGAACTAAGGATTCTCTCTTCCTCTTCGAGGGCCGGGTAATCGACCATCACGTTGAACATGAAACGGTCGAGCTGCGCTTCGGGCAGCGGGTACGTGCCTTCTTGTTCGATCGGGTTCTGCGTGGCGATGACGAAGAACGGTTCGGGCAGCTTGTACGTCGTTTGGCCGGCGGTGACTTCGCGTTCCTGCATGGCTTGCAGCAACGCGGCTTGAGTCTTCGGCGGCGTGCGGTTGATTTCGTCGGCCAGCAGGATGTTCGTGAACACCGGCCCGTTGACG
>CAYSHJ010000138.1:0-1608 GCA_964430385.1 uncultured Planctomycetaceae bacterium | reverse complement strand
GGTAGACCGCGGCTCGCTCCATATCGGGCAGTAAGGCTGATACCAATGCGCGGGCCTCGAGTTGCTCTTTGGACAGTCTTGCAGCTTCTCGCGTCTGGGTTCGGCTCAATCGTCCTACTACTTTCATCGCGTCACGCAGTTGATCCATCGTATTGTTGATCGCCTGCTGGGCGGCAAGTATCGCCTGCAAATCCTGATGAACGTCGGCGAGAGTGCGACGCAGCATTTCTTCCGCAGCCTGTTGCCCCGCGGCGAGTAGCATGTCACGCGCGTCGATGAGAAGCTTTACAGAATCCTGCTGGGAAACGCTTGCGGAATCCAGGTCACCGGCAAGCAACTCATTTTCTGCTTTTGTCATGGGGGTGGAGGATTGACGCACGATACGGCCTGCATCAGCCGTGGAATCCACATCGATGAGTTCGTCGCCGAGAAACTTTGCATTCCGGGAAAGCGTCCGTTGCTCATCGCTCTTCGATTCCAACTCTGACTCGGTGGGAGATCCCAAAGCCTTCGTTTGAGCCTGAAGGGCATTTTGCTCCTCGATAAGCTCGTCCACCTGTCGGGCGGCTTCGTCAAGCTTCTTGCGAAGCTGTGCGAGCTCGCGATTTTCTCGTTCGTGAAGGGCCCCCAACATTTTTTGAAGTGCCTGGGAGGCCGCTCGCTGCTCGGTCTCTGCGACGCCGGCGCGATTCGCGGCGATCGCCGTAGCGGCCTCTTGAACGTGGCGCACGAGGTCTTCCGCGCGGGCGGAACGCATGGCGGCGTCAATGGCGTCGGCGGCCGTCGGGTCCTTCTCGGTCAGGGATTGTCGCAATTGCTCGAGCCTGGCGAGGTGTTCCGTGACGTCGTCGAGGAGCTGTTCCTGCTTGCGTTGGTTATCACGAAGTGCGGCCAACTCGCCGGGCTCCATGGACTCGACGGGCTTGCCCAGTGTGGATTTGCCCAGCTCGGCGGTCTGGAGTCGAATCTCCGTTTGCCGGTCGAGGAGGTCTCTCGTCCGCGTCACGACGCCTTGGAAGGCTCCCCATTGACCCATCGAACGAAGCACGTCGCGCAGCCCGGTCAAAGCCGTTTGTTGCGCCTGGTTAGCTTCGGCGAGTGCGGATTGGGTCTTCTTCTGGTCTCCCGGTTCGCGTGCCCTGCCCAGCATGACGCTTGCGCCGGCCATGGGTCCGGCAGCGACATTCCGGAGCGACTCGCCCAATAGGGCGATTCGATCACGCTCATCGCTGGTCGGGGTGTTCCGTTCAATCCGCCGAACGATATCATCGAATCGGGTGGCCGTTTCACGAACCTGTCGGGCAATCCGCAGTTGAGCCAGAGACATCGCTCCCGCCGCCCCCCTTTGAACATCACTGAGATCACCGCCGCTCTTTGCAGCGTCGTGCAGTCCAGTGGTGTCATCGTGGAGCGCTGCCTGGTCAAACGCCGTTCGTCGCAAGCGCTCCTCCAAAGCAGTGAGGTCTTCCCGAATGCGAAGCTGAAACTCACTGTCACTTAGAATCTTGATTCGCATTTCCGGTGAGGAGGTCCGCTGTCCTTCGATGTCCACGCCGCGAAAATTGTCACTCGCAACGGCCCGGTAGGAGATGACGTCGCCGGGTGAAG
>CAYSHJ010000137.1:0-18103 GCA_964430385.1 uncultured Planctomycetaceae bacterium | reverse complement strand
TCCGTTGACGATCTCGTTAGTGATACCGTGGTCGCCAAACTTGAAGTGTCGTGATGGCTCAAGAAACGGCGAATTGATGACCGGTTGCTCGATGACGACTTGAGACATGGGCGTCCGCTTCCGAGTTCGCGAGCGTCGTGGGATGAGTGATGAACAGATACGAGAGTCATCATGGTGACGTACTCAAGCACAGACGCAAAGTCTCATAGGTGACGGCCAGCGAGAACAAATACGCTTCCAGGTCCGGTTTGGGCAACGGATTTAGCACCGCCACCCGTGGGATAACCGACTCACAACTCTCGCGACCTCCCTCCGCGCGAGTGCCGCCGCCGGCCTCCCCTTTCGATACTCATCACCACTGCCCATCGAATCAACTCTCGCGAATTCCAATTCCGCCACAAACGGCTGTTTCGAAACCTGTTCTTGTCGCTAGACTGAGAGCGTTGAACCTCATGTCTGAAGTCAGGTGACGTCAGCGACGAGTTTTGAGACCGCCGCTGATGAGGCAATGGAAGGTAATTTGCGATGGTCTGCGATTCGACGACGCAGTTCGCGGTGTCTCAGTGCCGACAATGGTCGTTGGCGGCGTATTTCGCAGTGACGATCATCGGCGGATGCTCGGGAGGCGACGAGCTACCTCGCAAGCCGGTTTTCGGAACTGTGAGCGCCTCGTCCGACAAATTGGACGGAGCGATCAGCTTTCTTCCTGCGGTGGACACCAAAGGACCGTCTGCGACGACGGCCATCGTCCAGGGCAAATATCGTTTTGTCGCGGGAGATGGCGTCGTACCGGGCAAGTATCAAGTGCTCATCGTGCCGAAAATCACAAAATCGATCTCACAGCCAGGATCGGTGACGAAGGCGCATTCGAAGTCGGCACCCACAGAGTTTCGCCAAGAAGTCACTGTTCCAGCCGATGGTCCCTTCGAGTTGAATTTCCAGGTCGGTTCGTAGCTCAGAATCCGCTCACGCCCGCAAGGTCGTCAGTGGTTGCAACTTTTTTTTTAGTGTGAGCGTAATACTCAGGTTCTTTCCTGATTCTCGAACTGCCAGGAACGATTCCCATGACACTCGCGAAACGCCATCGCTGGGGATTCACGTTGATTGAACTTCTGGTCGTGATCGCGATCATCGCGATCCTCATCGCCTTGCTATTGCCGGCGGTGCAGCAGGCGCGTGACGCGGCCCGCCGCTCGCAATGTCGCAATCATCTCAAGCAATGGGGACTGGCGCTCCAAAACTACCATGACCAGCACAAGGTCTTTCCCATTGGGAACGTGGGAACCCAAAACTGGGGATTTCAGGCCATGATCCTGCCGCAACTGGACCAGGTTCCGGTCCATCGACTCTGCAATTTCAACTATCCGGGCAGATGCTTCGATTTTAATGGCTCGGTGCCATCCGACATGCAGCCTGCCGCCAAGCAACTGTCGGTGAGCTACTGCCCCAATGATCCATTGGCCGGACAAATTGGGACCTTTCCCCTCTTGGGCCCCATTGGCAGCTACGCACCCGGAAATTACCTCGGAGTGATGGGGCTCACCAGTACCGACCAAAAGGGTGTGCTCTACAGCAATAGTAATACTTCGATGGCGAGTATCAGAGACGGAACGTCCCAGACGTTGATGATGGGAGAACGCGGAATTCCAAACGATCTCGTATACGGATGGCTGATCTGCGGCTCTGGAATCGACACCACCGGATACGGCGATAACTTGATGACGACAACGATCGGGCTGAGCCGTGGCGCACCCGATGGTTTCCACAACGGACATTTTTGGAATTATCACACGGGCGGAGGCCACTTCTTGATGGCCGACGGCACCGTGCGGTTTATCAGCCTGAACATCAATCTCAGTCTGTTTCAGGCCCTGTCGACCAAGGCGGGAAAAGAAGTCGCCACGGACTTTTGACGCCTGGTGATCGACAGTCTGTGGGGACAATGCTTGCGATCAATCGGTAACGATCAGATACCATCCAGGGCGGCAAGCATCGCGGTTGTCAGTACGAACGATTCGTTAATCACGTCTCCGCTGCCGAGAACGGTGTCGTTACCCGAGCCGGTCGCGATGGTGTCGGTCCCCCCTTGGCCATCAATGCGATCGTCACCATCTTGACCCAGAATGATTTCGTTACCGGCACCGCCCAAGATTGTGTCGTTGCCATCGCCGCCGGTGATGATGTCGTTGCCGGCACCACCATTGAGGTTGTCGTTGCCATCTCCGCCGGCGATACCGTCATTACCATCGCCGGCCAGCAGCGTGTCGTCACCATCGCCACCGACGACTTCATCGTTCCCCAGATCGCCGGTGATCGAGTCATTCCCGTCGCTGCCACGGAGCTTATCGTCCCCTTCATTGCCGATGATGGTGTCATCGCCGAATCCGCCGTCCGCGGTGTCGTTGCCGATGCCGCCGACCAGCGAATCGGTACCGGTGCCAGCTAGCAGCGAATCATTGCCGCTGTTTCCCAGCAGCGTGTCGTTGCCGATGTCACCAAACAGCGTGTCGTCGTGGTTGCCGCCGTCGAGCGAGTCGTTGCCAAGATCGCCGTTTAGGCTGTCGTTACCGTCGCCACCCAGCAAGGTGTCGTTGCCGTCACCGCCGAAGCCGCGATCGTCACCGGCACCAGTATTGATCCGGTCGTTGCCGAGATTCCCGATCACAATGTCGCTTCCCGCGTTCCCATTCAGCGAGTCATCACCATCGCCACCGTCGATCGTGTCATGACCCAAGCTGCCGTTGATGGTGTCCAAACCATCGCCGCCATTCAGAACCAGAAACACGCCACCCAAGTTGGCGGTTGATGCATTCACGACGTCGTTGCCAGCATCGCCGTTGACGATCACGACAGTCGGCGCGACGCCGCTCAGATCGTTGATCGTCACGGTATCATTGCCGGCTCCCCCATTGAGCACCACGTTGTTCACCAGATTTGAGATCGTGATCGAGGCAGCTCCGGCGGTCACCGTCAACTGACTCGACGAATTCTTGCCGATTGTGAACGCGTCGTTGGCCGCCGTACCATTGACGGTCAGGGTGTCCGAGCCCGTGGTGCTGGTCAGCACATCGATGCCATCGGTTGTTCCGTTCCAGACGGAATTGTCGTCGCCCGCTCCACCATTGACGGAGTCGTTGCCGGCCTGGCCCTCGAGCGTGTCGTTACCTTCGCCACCGTTCAGGGTGTCGTTGGCAGCTCCGCCCAACATCAAATCGTTGCCGTTCCCGCCGTCCATCGAGTCCACGCCTCCATCGCCATTCAGGAAGTCGTTGGCCGCACCGGCCAGCAGGGTGTCATTGCCTTCACCACCCAAAAGCGTGTCGTTCTGATTTCCCGAAGCTGGCGGCGGCGGGGGTGGTGGCGGCGGCGGTGGCGGTGCTGGTGCCGCACCTGTGATGGCATCCGCAATCGTCGTTGCCAATAGGGTCGGGTTGCCTACTGGGATCCGGAAATACAGAGGATCGCCCGGTTGGATGTCATCTGCGGAAGCTCCGGGCGTGATGTTGTTTTCCAGGTCACCGGACGTGCTATTGAGTGCCCCCGTCAGCAGCGAGATCGCCTCGAGTGGTGCTCGTTGATTGCTCAAGGGGTTTCCGCTGACGCCCAGTGAAATGACCTGGATGTTGTCGGCGATCAGCGAATTAATGGCTGCTTGGATTCCGACCGCTCCAGCGGTGTTCGAGATGTTCGCACCGGACTGAATCGTTGTCGCGGGAACAGTCACGCCGCCGACTCCCACATAGGGGTCGATGTTGTCCGCTCCAAAATCGAAACCGTTCGCATCCGACGCCAGAATCACCAAGTGTTGAGCGCCAGGCCGGAAGCCGACACCATCAGTCGAACTACCCACAGGCACGGTCGGCGGCAGGACGGGACCGTTGGGGTCGCCGGTCGGGTCGGGCTGAAAGGTCGAATAGGCTGGAACGTCTCCGGTCGGTGCGCCGCCGTTGGTCTGCGTCGACACCAATCCCGCCGACCCATTGTCGGTGGAGTCACCATCGGCGTTGCCAGAAAAACCAACGCCAGTGGCGACTTGGAAGAGGGCTTCGAACGCCGTCTCATCTTCCACGCCGCCACCGCTCGGAGCGACGCGGGTCAAGGCCGCGTCGATCGCCAGTTGAAAGTTGGGCGTCGAGTCCGTGATGATCGGCTGATTCAACACGAATGGCACTTGGTCGCCACCGTCCTCGTATTCCTCGAATCGACCGACTCCGAACGCCAGGCTGGCCCCCGGAAACCGCGCTTGTAAAAGCACAATAAGTTCCGGGAAGGCGGCCAGGACATCGTCGCCGATGAATTCGAAACTGGACGTGTCGTCCAAGAGCAAGAAGATGTCGAGCACTGGCGGCGGTGCGGAATCGTCATCGAAGATGCGACCTTCCGCCAAGCCATCGGCAATCAACGCATTCACTGAGTTGGAAAGATTGACAAAGAACGTTTCCGCATCGGACTCATCCAGCGTGTCGCCGAGCACACTGACGGTGATTGTCTTGCTGGTCACACCGGGCGCAAACGTGAGCGTCCCGCTGGTCGCGACGTAATCGGCTCCCGCCGTGGCCGTGCCACCAGTGTTCGTACCATCCGAACTTGTGGCGTAATTGACGGTGATGGGCACTCCCACAGCCGACGACAGTGTGACCGTGAAGGTCGCCGTGCGGCTGCCCGAGTTTCCTTCCGGGTTGATTTGCACGTCGTTGATGGTGATCTCCGCCGCTCGTGCGTCGAGCAAATCGTTGCCGATGCCACCGTCCAAGGTATCCGCGCCTCCATTGGCGATTAACGTGTCATTGCCCGACTGACCCAGCAGCGTGTCGTTGCCCGTGCCGCTGTTGTTCTGCGCACGGAAGTCGTCGTACATCACGTCGTGATCGTTACCGCCGTAGAGCCGATCGCTGCCGTTGCCTCCTTCGAGCGTATCGTTGCCGGCTTGTCCGTTGACGACGTCATTGCCGTCGCCCCCTTGCAGCGAATCGGCGCCGATGTCGCCAAGCACCAAGTCATTGCCAGCGCTGCCGTCGGCCACATCATTGCCAGAATTTCCATTGAGCGTGTCGTCGTTATCGCCACCTTCGAGCGAGTCATTATCGGCGCCGCCCAGAATGGAATCGTTTCCCGCTTCGCCGCGCAGCGTGTCGAGCCCCGATTCCCCATTGATGAAGTCGTTGCCGTTGCCGCCCACGACGGAATCGTTGCCGTCGCCGGCCGAGATGCTGTCATCGTCATCACCGCCATCGACAATGTCGTTTCCGTTGCCGGCGTTGATCGTGTCTTTGCCCGCTTCGCCATTCAGGCGATCGACGCCGTCACCACCAATCAGGCTATCATTGCCCGCTCCGGCCGAGACCGAATCGTTGCCGTCCCCTCCAGAAAGCGTGTCGGCTTGCGAACCGCCCGTCAGCGTGTCCGCGCCGTTGCCACCGTCGACATTATTTGCGATGTCAGGGCTGCCAATATACGTGTCATCGCCGTCGTTGGACGTAACCGTGATCTTTAATGTGGGATCACTGAAGACCGCGGCCGTCACGCCGCTGAGATTAATCACATTGTTCGAATCGCTGCCACTCACATTGATGGTCGTCAGCGAACTGGCATTCGTGGAGATGATCGGGACGATCTGGCCGTTTCCCAGCACTTGAACTTTACCAAGTGCTGAGGGATTCTCGCGAACCGTGATGCTGTCCGCGGCGGTGGAGAGAATCTCTAACTTCGTGCCGATCATTAGAGCCGACACCGTAAGAAGCACTCGCGGTTCCAGCGACTCCAACGTTTGTGGCTGACGAGCCGGCCGCTGTCGGCGTTTCGCGAGTGCCAACCGATCTTTCACCAAACTCAACCAAGACAAGCAACGCATGGCCTTCCCCCCGGGATTGCGCCTTGGTTGCCAGACTTGCGGGAGTCCTCACAACGATCGGCCTGAGCCGTCACCCAGAAAGTGTTTCGAACACTTTCATCGCACCGACTGATCGGACCTCACGAAGATCGCTGATGCGGCACCAGTGCCGTTGGCGAATTCCTCGTGACGGGACGAATCAATTCCAAGTGTGTCGTGTGTTTCGCATATCCAACAACAAAAGCAAAGTGAGGCCCGCAATTCTTGGCCAATGATTGAGCCCGATCAGGGCGTTGACAATACAGCTTTTTAATACAGGAAAATGCGACACTTATTGTGGCAAAACAATACGGCCACAGCGGTGTTGAAGAACGATCATCACCACACGTTGGCCCAGACGTTTCGCAGTTGTGCTTGGCCGAAGCCCCCGACCTCTTTGAGATCGTGAAAGGTTTGTTCGATCGCGGCGCGGTCGGCCACCGCTTCGAGAATCTCCGTCACCGCCAATTCGGTATGTACGTTTAGGGCGTCGATTTCAGTCAGTGAAGACACGATCACTTTGGTCTGAAGATGTCACCTTGCGGTTGCGGTATAGGTTGGGGTCGATGGCTGCGAGCATCTGTGAGGGCGATGGCGTATTGTCGAGAAACCTTGCCACGCGTTGCACCTCGGACTCGGGGGAGCTGAGGAGATCGTTGTAGCTGACTTCCAGGAGCTGTATGTGACCTTGTGCTGGCAGCCACTTGAAGAGGCGTTCCAAGTGGATGGCGAACGACTGCTTCATCTGGTCGCGGGGAGCTGCCAGGCGAGAAAGTCGCGTTAGCATTTTCTCTTGTGAATCGAGAACCTCGTCGATGTCTCGTCGCATGAACACGATGAGATACAGTTCGGTATTTGGCAGGTCGTACAGAAGCGACGACACCATTTTGACGACCTTGCCGCGAGCTTCTGGCAGCCAGGATGGGTCGTCTTTGGTCTTCTTAACTCGCTCGAACTCGAAATAGCCACGCGGATTGTCGGTATCAGCAGTGCGGATCTCGTCGGTCATGGCGGGGATGCCGCCCTGATGCAGCATCTGCATCATCAGGGAGGTTCCCGAACGAGGCAGACCAGAAACGACGACGATTTTCGAATTCAGTGACATCGTGGAACCTCGGAGTATCGTGGGAGGAAACGATCAGAGGTTGACATTCAAGAAGGGACGGGCGGCAAACGCGGCTGTCAGGGAAGCCACGAACCAGTACACCATCCACCAGTCGGTGCCGGTGGTCCAAGACGAGCGATCGGGATAGGCGACATCGATTGACTGAACGGCCGAATCGGCGGCAAAAGGCGCCTCACGGGGATGCAGCAGGATAGCACTCATACTGCCCGACGGTCGCTCCAGGCTGACCGGCATGTAACCCTGTCCCACCGCAAGCTCCTTGGTGAATCGTTTGTCGCCGGCTTGAAACACCAGTTGGTGCAGTCCAGGCTCCCTGGTTTGAATCTTCCAGCAAACCATATTTTTGCCAGGCACTCGAACCGGACCGACCGTGATCTCGACGGGCACGCCCGGCGCCAGCCGAATTTCTGGCAGTATTTGTTTGTCGTCGTCGGCCAAACGGACGGTCACCACAGCTTCCTCACCCACGGTCAGAGGGCGTGCCTGATACCACAATGCCAGTTGTCCCAGTATCAGGCACATCGGCACGAGCATCACCAGCATGGGAACCAGCGACAGCGCGAGCAGTCGGCCTGCTTCGAGCAGCAGGGCACACTGGACCCGCAAACCGACCCGCAGGTCGTCCTTGAAGAGCGACAATGCCAGCAGGTTGGCTTTGATTTGATTCCGAGTCCGTTTGATCGCCACCTGGTTCGAGGTGTGCTTGAACACGAGAAGCATCACGATTCCCGTGACGGCGGCGATGGCGGTGGCTGATAGCCAGCCGGGCAGCCACGTAATCGGCGCCAGGAGAACCTGGGCGATCGCGCCAGCGATTTGATTCAACCATACCACGAGCTGTGTGAACATGACGCTACTCGATATAGCCCAGGCCGCGGAGCTGATCGGCCACCTGTTTTTCAGCGTCCATCTCACCCAGCCGCTTCAGTTCATTTTCAATCGACGTGGCAATCAATTCTTCGACGCTGCTGAAGCCCGCTTTGACCGCAGCCTGCTTGGCACGTTCGTAGAGAGCAGAATCGATTGCGACTTTGATCATGTGAGAGTCTCCCGATTAAACTCTGAAGAACTCGATGGAAGTCTGAAGAAACTGCCATCTTGGCAATGCTCGGATTCTGACACTGGTCCGGTCATGCCTGAAACACGGATCGCCCCGACATGGTGCTCGGGGTGACTAAACCGAACTCCTCGAGGATCGACGGCGCCAGGTCAATCAAGGCGGGTTCGGACGCTCGCAGTGTTTTGTTGCTGAACAGGACACCAGGCACTTCCAAGGCATCCGAACAATGGTCGGCGCTCCAGGCCGACTTGTTGTCGAGCAGCACATCCGCTGTCAATTCGCCCAGACAGGTCTCCCATGAGGCACGATAACCTCGTGAGTAACCGATGGTGAGATCGGGGGCGAGGGCGGTCGCGTTGCCGGAGTAGATCTCGCTGGAGCGATGGACCTTGCGAATGACCTGCTGCCCGTTGATGTCCTGGACCGACTGCAATCGCGCGATCAGTTGCTTCGTCAGCTTTTCTTGCTCTTCGCCCGGCTCCACGATGCCGTCGCGTTCCCGGCCTTTCAGGTTCAGATAAAGTCCGTTGATTCCGAGCCCGTACGCGCGCGTTCGTGACCAGTCGGCATCGTTCAGAATGGACGTACACTCACGCGGGTTCAGGTATCCGAAGTCTAGCAGCCATGAATTCACGTTGAACTGGCGACCGAAGTTGGCGAACCCGTGGTCGCTCATTACGAAGAGCGTGGCTTTTCCGCCGTAGCGATCGGAGATGTCACCGAGGATTGCATCCAGACGCTGGTACAGCTCCTTGACGTATTGAAATCGACTGGCGGCCTCGGAGGTCGAGCGTGTCGGGTGCAGCCGATTCTCTTCGGCGTTCCACCAGAACATGTGTGACTGCAAATCGCTGCTGGAAAAGTAAAAGAACAGCAACCCGTCCTCATAATTCTCGATGGCGTATTCAAACAGCTTCAGCCGCTCCTCCAAGACCATCGTGGCTTGCCGCCGGAATTCGTCGTCATTGAAGACGCCGTTGGATCGAGCCTTGTGGTCCTCCTGGAAGCCGGTCGTATAGAACAAACCCAGATCATTGGAAATGTCGCTGATGAAATCGGTCGGCTCTGAAAGCTGCACAGCCGGGTTGGATGGATCGACGTTGATCGGCGTGACATACAGCCGAAAGTTCGGCGCCACCTCTTGCAGGAAGAACCGACAAATACCGCTCGCGTGCTGCCGCGGAAGTGGACGCGGAGCGGACATCGCGAAGTCGAGTCGCGTCCAGCGGCTCCACTGACCCGGCTTGAGCATGATTTTCCGAACGCCGACCTCCAGCAAGGCCGCATCGGACGCTCGATCACGATGCACTTCAAAGTCGATGGTGATCGGCGTTGGGGATTTCAGCAGGCTATTCTGCGGCCCCACCAATTTCCCGCGTGCCGAATCCCCAGCGAAGGTGAGTTTCGATCGCTTCCCGCCCCCTTCTTCCAGTCCCTCAGCCGGTGAATCTTCGCTGAAGTACTGGTAAGTGCCGTAGCTGCCCAGCATGTCAGGCGTCCCCATGCCACTGACGCAGCGGTGGTGTCCGTACTGCGATGGGCTGGGAGGATAATTCGACGGGATGTCGTAGAAGACCGAGGCGATCTTCTGCGCATCGAGGTAATCCCAGAATGGGACTCCCTGGCGACGCAGTACTGTCTTCGACGGCGTGTGGTTAAACGGCGGAAAGTCAAGTTGCAACTGGTGGTCGCCGATTTCCAGAGAACCTTCCCCCGGGAGCGTTTCCGCCGCCGAGTAAAACGGCACACACTGATCGTGGGGATGCCGATGGATGAAGTCAAAGATTCCGTGGGAGCCTGGCCCAGAGCCGTTGATAAAGTTAGCCCAGGCCACGGGACTCTGCGGAGGCATGCTGGTGGCAAGATTGCTGAAGCCACCTTGGGCAGACAATTTCGCCAGATTGGGGAGCAGTCCGGCTTGCAGCATGCTACGGCACAAACGTGGGTCCATGCCGTCGATGCCGATCACGATCACCTTCTTGCCGATGGTTTTCGAGACCCGATTGCCGCCACCGATCCAGTACGATGCCGCCAATGCGCCAGCGGCCAGCGTCGTTCCCGTCAGCACGGATCGCC
Source organism: uncultured Planctomycetaceae bacterium (assembly GCA_964430385.1). Classification (GTDB taxonomy): domain Bacteria; phylum Planctomycetota; class Planctomycetia; order Planctomycetales; family Planctomycetaceae; genus CAYSHJ01. The sequence goes on along the minus strand of CAYSHJ010000137.1, from coordinate 7,972 downwards.
GAGTGATCCCTTTTTTGGATCGAGTGTTCATGCGACTTTGACCTCAGGTCCGGTCGCTGTCGCTGCAGCATGCGTTCCTTGTGGATTGTGTCGTCCGACCACCATCGCGCGGCCGTCCATGTAATCCGGAATCGGACAGCCGAACAGATCCAGCACGGTCGGGGCCAGGTCCAGCAGTCGTGGCGATTCCGAGGTGATCTCGTGGTTGGAGAATAGGACGCCGGGCACGACGGACGGATCGACGCAATGATCCCCGCTCCAGGCTTTCTTGTTGTCGTGAAAGATCTCACGGCTGGTCTTGCCAACAGCTGCGTCCCACGAAACGCGATGGCCACCGGCATAACCAATAATCAGATCCGGAGCGTTCTCTTTGTACGGGCCGCGATAAGCCTTCACGGCTTGGTACACGCGCTTGATGGCGGCTGAATTCGTTTGCGGATCGAGCAGTGGTCCGAGCCGGACAGCAATCTCATCACGCAGGGCCTGAGCGGTGTCACCCGGTTCAACAATCCCGTGTTCGAACTTTCCGCGAAGGTTCAGAAAAATCCCCGTCAGTCCGATCGCGAAAGCCTTCGTGTGCGACCAGTCGACGCCTGCCAGGTATTGTTCACCGCGCCGTGCGTCATCGACGACAAGGTAGCCGTTCTCCTCCAGCCAACGATTCAGATCGATCCCTCGACGAAACGTATTGAACCCATGATCGGACAGCACCATCAACAAACAGTTCTCATCTCCGCAGCGGGCCATCGTGCGGCCCACCAGTTGGTCCATGCGAATGTACAGATCTTCAATGGCATGTCCGAACGCCGCTGGAACCTGGGCCGGGCGAGCGGGGTGACCTTCGTCCAAATACCGCCAGAACATGTGTTGCATGCGATCGGTCCCGTCGAACACGCAGACCGAGAGTCCTTCGGGAACTTTGTCGAGCCCGTCAAAGAACATGGCTTCGCGCTCGTGATCGATGTCGGTGCATTGGCGGACAAAGTGTTCGTCTTCCAGCACCTGCTCGCTCAGGCCCCAAGTGTCTTCGGCCAAGCCGAGCGTCGCGTACGGTCCCTGGCGCTTGGCCAAATAGATCGGATAGACGGCCGGGTAGCCAATCGCCATGGCGGGGTGTTCCGGATCGATGTTGATCGGCGTCACATACAGTTCGAACTCGGGGGCAGTCCCCAGCAGTAGGAACCGACAGACTCCACACACCGAAACTCCCCAACCGGCTCGAAATCGAACGGAGATCCAGTCCGTATACTCGCCCCGCTGAAGCGGGTATGCCGTTCTATCCATGGTCAGAAGAGCCGAGTCCTCTTTGTCGATCCGCACCGTGAAAGGCAGTTTCATCGCACCATCATCGGGGCGTGAGGGGTGCGGTGGCCCCAGAAGTTCACAGGCGACAACATTGCCCTTTCGCTGGACGCAATGGACTTCACCACCGGTCTTTTCAACCGCTGATCGCGACCGTGTCGTGTATCGCGAAAAGGTTCCCTGTGTTCCGCGGAGATCCGGAACACACATCGCCGAGAGTTGCACGCCCCGCAGTTTTTCCGGCGGAAAGGATAGCTCCGCAAACCGCCAGAAACGAACCCGCTAACGCAAACCCGGCACCGGGGCCGATGTATGCCAGCGTCGGACCCGATGTCAGGTTGCCAAGATCAAACAACGGGGCACAGAAAAAAAAACATCAGGGAATCCAGCGACCGATCGCGGTCGAAATTGTCGGCGTTCGCTCCGCCAAAGCACGCTCGTTCGCGGAGCGAAAGGCGATAGTCATTTTCCCCCTCGACTTACTCCTCAGCGGGAGGCCGAGCCACCGGCCGTCGCTGAGGTGCAACTGCCACTTCGTCGAGCTTCTTTCCGGGCTTCAGCTCCTTGCCCGCCAGCCCCGCGTACTCGGTGCCATAACGGTAACAGCGGAAGATCCCACCTGGTCCGCCAGGACCTCCGGGTCCACCGCCAGGTGGTCCAAAGCCACCGCCGCGAGGTCCAGGAGGTCCGCCCGCAGGAGGCCCACCACCCGGTGGCGGGCCAAAGCCACCTCCGGGTGGTCCGCCGCCCGGTCCTCGGGCAAACATCGATTCCATCTCTTTAAACCGGGTCTTTTGATCGTCAGTCCAGATCTTCTCCAGTTGCTTATCAGCCCCCTTCTGAATCTTTTTCAGTTCCGCCTGCTGAACATCTGACAAAGCCAATTCGTCGAACACAAAACTCGGAATCACATCACCAAAGCGTGGAGTCCGCTTCGATCCCAGGTTGAACGGGGAACTCTTGGGAGCGTCAAGGATTTGGAGTTGTTCAGCCGTCAGCAGCTTCACGAGTTGGGGCTTCAATTCGCCCTTTAGTTTGGCGAGCGACTCTTTCTGTTCGCCCGAAACGCCGAACATGGCCTGAAGGAATTCCGGCATCACTTCACCGGGCTCAACGCGAGGAGGTCCAAATCCTGGCCCGCCCGGCCCTCCTGGTCCCATCCCTCCCGGGCCACCGGGCCCGCCAAAGCCAGCCCCTGGATATTTGAACTGCCAGACAATTTCGTTCTTGGGCGTCACCTCGAACAGCAGTCCCTGGTTTCCCGAGCAGACAAACGTGTTGCCGTTCGGCAGTCGCTGAGCCCCGGAGATCAGCATCGAATTAAAGCTCGTTTTGTCCGGTGCGATATAGGACCACACAGCCTTAGCCGGCGCGTAGGCCAAGTCATCTTCTTTGCTGTACAGCCCCTTGTCAGTCATCGGGAGTGGCACCTCATCCACCGTCGAATAGGCACCGTCGGGACGTCCACTTCCGTTGTTGAACACCAGCATATGGCCGGCACCCGGTATCCCCTCTGCGATCCAATGAGCACTGTGCTGCGCGAACAACTGCTGGTCGACGTTGGAGCCGCTGCGATAGACGCGAGGATTCCCCCAGCGGTAGAGCAAATCGCCACCATGGCCACTCCCACCGCCTTTGTGTGAAGCGGCTTCAGCGGTCGTGGTGCTATGATCGATGATCCAGACTTCGCTGAACTCATGCACGCTGATCATGATCTGATCGAGCTTGGGGTTGTAGGTCACCGAATTGACATGCATCCAGTCACCTTCCATGGGCCCCATCGGTGGTCCACCAAAGCCCGGTCCCGGTCCTCCCGCTGGACCACGAGGATTCGGGCCACCTTGGCCTGGCTTACCGGTTGAAGATCCCGGTTCGCCCGGTTGATCCTTTGGTGCGTCTTCTTTTTTCGGTGTCTTGTTGCCAGGTACCTCACCAGGCTTCGCACCTAGCGGCGGCGAACTCCCGACATATCCGAGTGATCGCAGCTTTGCCAGTTGCTGTGGATCGTTCATCATGCGGTCGATCATGCCGGTGCTGAAATTGAGGTCTACCAATTCCGGATGCTCGGACACATCTCCGTAGTTGGACTTCTTCTTGTCAGAATCCTGAATCAGGTGGTCCCACGCATGCCAATGCCAGACGATTTCGCCCGTCGTCTTACCTGTCGGTTTGATTTCGAGAATGCAGTCTGGCAGCAGCCGACTACGAACAGACTCGGGGCGACGCCCGGCTGCGATCGCTTCCTCTTTGGTCTTCGGATCATTGGCCACGATCAGGACGTTACCGTTGGGGAGCCGACAAATGTCGTGATGCGGACCAAGCTTGCTGTCTCCGAACGAATAATCCCAAACCAGCTCGCCTTCCCACGTAAACTCCTGAATCCGTCCACCGGCTCCGGGACCGCCTTGCATGAATCCCCGCTCGGCACCCGGCCGCAGAAGGTTCCCATTCTCCAGAAGGTACGCACTGAGTGCGGGGGTGAATTCGCTTTTCCATTCGTTGACGATGCGCCCGTCCATGTCGATCAGGTATGTACTCGTCGAATTCATCGGAGCCACCAGCGAGTAGCCCTGGAACGCTGTCGGCTTGTTGACGGTCAGGCCATCTTTGGTGTTCTTGAGCGGATTCGCGATCTCCGGCTGAGACGTCTGGGCAAGTAACTGCGGCAGATGACTCGATGCTGTGATCAGCAGGCAGCCAGCGATGATCGTCGCAACTTTGGATAGTGACTTCATGAGGACGCTCTCTCCTGTTGTTCGATGAAACTTCCCCGATCCATTGGACGGCGACCTCTGCATTGTTTCAATGACCAGCCAAACCCCTCCAGATGGTCTGCTGTGGGCATGATTGGGAGCCAATCGACCCAGACTAATCGCAGTCGAAATCACGGTGGCGATCAGATGGCGAAACGTCTTTGGCATAAGATCTCTTTCATTTCAGAGAGGGTGGCGGAAATGGTGGAGCCGCGCCGGGAGGCATGAACCCGGCTTGTCCTTCGAACTTTGGGCCGGTCAATTGTCGCCAACGCTCAGCTTGTTCGGACGTGAGCAGGCCAATGACGCGCTGGACCGCGCGTTGAACATGCGGGTCGTTTTCTTGGAACCAGTGATCCGGGCCGCGTGACGGACGCCGATCCGGACCAAATCGCGTGCAAGTCATCCGCCAAACTCTGAGCCGACGCATAGCGGTCGGGTGGCAACTTGCTGACGGCTTTCAGAATGATCGTTTCCAACTCGGTGGGAATCGTGCGGTCGATCGCGCGCGGCATTCGTGGCTCGCCCTGAGAGACATTCAGCAGCAATGCTTCGCGGTTCGCGCCGGAATAGATCGCTCGCAGCGTCGCCAGTTCGTACAGTGTGGCTCCCAACGAATAAACATCCGTCCGATGATCCATCAGGTGACGATCGCCAATCGCCTGCTCGGGACTCATGTAGCGCAGTGTGCCAATCAAATCGCCGGTCTGAGCCAAATCGGTACCGCTGCAAAACTGAGCCAACCCGAAGTCCGTGACCCACACGTTGCCGCGCGCATCGAGCATCAGATTGGCCGGCTTGATGTCGCGATGCCCAGGTCATGAGCGTACGCCAATCCCTGGGCTGCCTGACAAATCCAGCCCGCGATCGTGCGAAAGTACTCGCCGGACTCCCGCGATTTCAATGTGGAAACCTGAACCGATAGCTGATTCATGGTCCCAGGAGCCACGCGCGGAGGCGGTAACGGCGGAGGATCATCACGTCGCAGTTCGTTCGACTTTCTTGGTGACGACACGCTTGAACTGTCCAGGACCGTGCGTGTGTGACTCTCACCGTCATCGGACCAGCCGGCGTTTCGACGAAGCTGCGCGAGCATTTCCGCCAGCGACATCCCATCAATGAACTGCATCGCGTAGTAATGCACGCCCCGATCGCTGCCGACGGCGAACACGGGCACGATGTTGGCATGATGCAAGTGGGCCGCCGCCTGAGCCTCGTTCAGGAAGCGTTGCAGTTGCTTCGGCTGCAACGTCGCTGCACCAGGACGTCGCGATAATCTTCCGGCAGTCCTTGCAGCGCATCGGCCATCATTACGGATTGCTCGCGCCGCATGGCGTGGCGACTCGGCGACGCGGCGGACGGAGTCGCCAATTGCTGCAGCCGATGAGCTGACTGATGGAACGATTGCGTGAGGTTGTCTTCTAATTCCTGCCGGATGTCACGTCCTTGAGTGCCCAGGTAACGCCGTACGGTATTCGCCGTCTTGCTCGCGAGAATCCGCCGTAGCCAGGCCAGGAACTGTGCCTCGGTCGAGCCTTCAAACCGCGCGAAGTTTCGATGAGCATCCAAGAACGTCTCCTGCACCAAGTCCGATGGATCGAGCTTCCGTTGCAACCGATGACCCACCTCCACTCGAGCCAGCAGCAGTAAATAGCCGCGGTACAGCTCCAGCAGCCGTCCCAGTTCCTGTTCGCCCTCGCGCTTGGCGACTACGATCAATTCATCGGGATGCGTCAACATAATAACCTCCGTCACGGAGCCACCCTCAAGACCGCCGCGCAAAATCAAGAATTTATTCATCGGCCGCGCCGTAATCATCCACGGTATCATGCCATGAAACACCGGCGCACGCCCAGTAGTGTCGCGCCGCACTCTGAGATTGACGAATGAGCCAGCCGTGCGAAACGCGCACCGCGCGTTGACATCGTTCCGAGTGAAGCGGGAGAATGACTTTTGACCTTCCGGTTCGACCTGCACGCCCCTGTCGAGGAATCAAGCCTTCATGCCGCTTGAGGAATCCATCCTGAAAACTCGGCGTCGCGTGTTCTTGCAGATGGGCGGTCTGTCGTCGCTCGCTTTGACGTTGCCAGATTTGTTGCGACATCGGCAAGTTGAGGGCGCGGAACAGCGACCAGCCGCTAAGGCCAAAGCCTGCATCCTGCTCTACATGACCGGCGGCCCGGCGCAGCAAGAGACGTTCGACATGAAGCCGGATGCACCGGCAGCGCCTCGCGGCGAATTTCGGCCGATCCCGACCAGCGTGCCGGGAACCCAAATCTGCGAGCTGCTTCCGCGACTCGCGCGGAACGCGCACCGCTACGCGATCATTCGGTCGATGCATCACGACCAAACGTTTCACGGTGGCGGTTCGCACTACAACCTCACCGGCTTTCCGCACGCTCCGCGCGATCCCACCCCGGAGTTCTATCTCGATCGCCGCGACAGCCCGTCGATCGGAGCCGTGATTCAACAATTACGCGGCTACCGCAACGGCCTTCCGGCGGCAGTGCAGCTCCCCTGGTGGATTGGGCACGGATTCGTCGAACGGTTCGCCGGGCAAACGGCGGGCTTTCTGGGTTCCCAGTACGACCCGCTGCAAATCTTCTACCCGGAGAAGAAACAGTTACCGGGCACTCTGCCAGCGGAATTTCGCTTGTCAGAGGGAGTCTCGCCCCAACGACTGTCGCAGCGGCTACAGCTTCTTGATTCGATCACGCGAGGACCGGCGACGAGCGGCAAGAACGACCAGCAATTCACCAGGTACCAGACGCAGGCACTCGACGTCCTCAATTCCGGCGGTGCTTGGCGAGCATTCTCGATCGAAGACGAAAAGCCCGCGACGCTCGAACGCTACGGCGACAGTAAATTCGGGCGCAGTTGCTTGGTCGCACGACGACTGGTTGAGGCTGGCGTCAGTCTCGTGACCGTCACTTGGCCGGGACATGAGAATCACTTCGACACACACGGCGATCACTTCCGAATGATGCGTGACGAATTGCTGCCGCCGATGGACCGAGGTTTTTCTGCACTGCTGGAAGACCTCGCGGATTGCGGCCTGCTTGACGAAACCTTGGTCGCGTGGACCGGAGAATTCGGCCGCACACCCGCGATCAACGGGAACCAGCCCGCGGGCCGTGATCACTGGCCCTGGGTCTACAGCACGGTATTGGCCGGAGGCGGCATCCGCGGCGGACAGGTCTACGGCCGCAGCGACTTGATCGCCGCCCACCCCCAAGACAACCCGGTCCATGTGCGCGATTTTGTGGCCACGATCTATCACGCCTTGGGATACGATCCGAGCACGACGGTTGTTGACCCCACTGGCCGGCAACATCACGTGGTCCCAGAAATGCCGGTCGACGCCTTGTTTTGAACTCGTGACATGCTCAAAGTCGAATAGTAGTGACGGCCTTTCCAGGCCATCGAAACATCCAACCGTCTCCTCGAAAACTTGGAAGGCCGGCAACCGAAGCACCGCGATACCGACCAACTGGCGTGGCTCTCGATCAAGGGCCAGAGAAGTGCGGGCCATACTCCGTCTGAATTCCAGGGGCCCGGCAGTGACTTAGAGTTTTCGTTTGTATTTTATGCGCGCCGTGCGCGCAACACGTAGCCGAGTCGCTCCGCGACTCGGATTGAATCGGCGTCGCGGAGCGACGCCGCTACGTTGCGGGCGAAGCCCGCGTTAGGCCAAGCGCGGCCGAGCGGCGCTATTTCGACTGTATGCGTTGACCCCAGCCAGCTTGTCTGGCAGGGGGCCAAGACAAACTCGTAAGGCGGCGAAGCCGCAAGCCGGAATTCTTGGCCACGGATGAAACACGGATTGAACACGGACTTGGATGCAATCCGTTGGTTGTTCGGATCCGTGTTCAATCCGTGTTTGATCCGTGGCTTAATTGACTTCCAAAACTTTGTCA
>CAYSHJ010000136.1:0-6961 GCA_964430385.1 uncultured Planctomycetaceae bacterium | reverse complement strand
AGCGATGCTCATCTAGCCTCCGAATCGCATCGATCAAACGCCGCTGCTGATTCGAAGAAACTCCCGCCGGGTTGCCGACGTAATGCACCGGGTCGCCGGTCGACTCGAACGGCACCCCTTGAAACTGGCTGGGCAAAAATCCCGCCGCCCACATGCGCGACGAGATCGGTTGCGGGTTTCGGCCTCCCTCGCTAGTGAGCACCACGAAGCCGGGCAGGTCTTCCGCCTCGCTGCCGAGGCCGTAGTTGATCCACGAGCCCATCGACGGTCGGCCGTTGATCGCCGTGCCGGTGTTCATGAACGTGTGAGCCGGATCGTGATTGATCTGCTCGGTAACCATCGAGCGGAGGATGCAGATGTCATCCGCCATCTTGCCGTGCCACGGCAGAAAATCGCTGATGATCTGCCCGCTCTGGCCATGCTTGCCGAAGCCGATCAGCGGCCCCTGACACGTCAGCTTCTGCCCCTGCAACTGAGCAATCGGCTGCCCCTGCGTGAACGACTCCGGCATCTCCTGCCCGTGCATCTTCGCGAGCACCGGCTTTTCATCAAACGTCTCCAAATGCGACGGCCCGCCCGACATGTAGAGAAAGATGACTCGCTTCACCCGCGCCCGATGATGCGGCAACGGCCGGTGATCGCCCGAAGAGTCCGCCGCCCGTCCCTCGCGAGCCATCAACGCCGACAACGCGGCTGAACCGAGACTGACTCCGGCTGAGTTGAGAAACGTGCGGCGCTGGATTTGGTTCGAGAGCGTCGATGGATCAAACATCTTCTTCTCCCCTGAGACATCGAATCTACAATGCTGTGAGGCGAGTGGCCGTCAGCATATTCTCTGTGTGGAAGCGACAACATGATTCGTCCAGAAATCCCAGAGCCGAAAACTTTCGACGTGTGGCGGACGCTCGGTCGAACAATCGTCGTATTGGGTTGCTTCTTCGTCGTAGGCGCTCTCATTCTTCCAGCATTCCAACGTCCGAATCGCGGCCGAAGGTCGCCATGCAAAAACAATTTCAAACAGATTGGCCTCGCCCTGCACAATTACCACGACACATACAACTGCTTTCCGCCTGCATTTGTCCTCGGCCCGGACGGCAAGCCCTGGCACAGTTGGCGTGTGCTGATTCTTCCGTTCCTCGACGCACAGCCGTTGGCAGAGAAATACCGATTCGACGAACCGTGGAACGGGCCGAACAACGCAAAGCTGCTGGATCAGCGGCCGGAAGTCTTCGCGTGTCGCGAACATGCTGGCGCTGTGAATGTGCCGATGCGTCAAACGAGTTATGTAGCTGTCGTTGGCTCCGAAACTGCATGGCCGGGCACGACCTCGATTCGAGTTGCCGACATTTCTGACGGGACATCAAACACCGTGATGGTCGTCGAAGTCCGAAACGCAGGTATCCTTTGGACCGCCCCGAACGACCTGTCCTTTGCGGAAGCCAGCGCTCCGCCAACCGATCAAGAAGGTCGTCAACCTTCGAGTGCTCACACCGGTGGCGGGCATGTGCTGCTGGGCGACGGGACAGTTCGGTTCGTGAATACGAATCTCGCCCCGGACATCTGGAAAGCACTGCTCACTTGCGACGGCGGCGAGGCGGTCAGCGACTTTTGATGACTCAATTCCACGGGTTGACCAACGGCACGTCGGGAAAATCGCCTCCGTTACGTGTCGCCATCGTCAGTCCGTGAGTCAGAGCCGTCGCGCTGAGCAGGCTGTCGATCACGTCGAGCGTTCGACCGCGCTTGAGGTGGCGGCCGTAGTACGTTCCCCAGGTCCGCATCACGTCTTGATCAATTGACAGCAGGCGGTCCTCGGCCCACGCTTCGATTCGCTCGAACCACGCCTGCATCTCGCGACGGCGTTTGCCAGTCGGCAGCAATTCGATTCCCTTGAGAATCTCCCCCAGCGTCAACACGCTCACCAGCAGGTGCGAGTCGTTGTCGGTCAGCCAGTCAACCAGCTTGGCATCCGGCTTGGGCTTCGTCGGTTCGCACAAGACGTTGGCATCGACCAGATAATTCATGAGCGGCTCGGTCTGCCTCAACGAAGGTCCACACGACGAGCTTTGCCGCGAGTTTTCTCGACAGTAAAGCCCGGAACCGGACAACTTCGGAGGATGTCCACCAACTTCTCACGCGGCTTTGCTTGAGTCAGTTCGGCATATTCCAACGCCGACAAGACCACGACGGCCGGGCGGCCGTGTTTCGTGATGACCTGTGCTCCGGCCGTCATTGCCTGCTCGACGAGTTCACTGAGCCGGTTCTTCGCTTCTTGTAATTGCCAGGTGGTTTTCATGGCCGTACCTTAGACGGATACTTCTGGCTAGTCTAGCCAGTTTCTCAGCACGATGACGGATGTCGCCCGATCGGTTGGCGAAAGCCGACTGAGAAGACAGAGCTGCAGAATATCACAGATCGCACAGCGTCGTTCTCATTTCCGCGTGATCGTTGCATTCAGATTCAGCAGCGCTCGCGCGATGGTCGTCCAGGCGGTGAGTTCGCATCATTCAAGCCAGTCCGACCGAGTCTCGCCACGCTGATTGGCTTGCCAGTATTTTCGCGAAACGACGTCCAAGCAAGTCAGCCAGCCTCGGCCACACGCCCAGGTGTCGATGCAGACTGAGTGACCGACGTTGAGCGGACGTCCTGAGCGTTGGGACGAATGACCGCAGACAACGGTTTTTCCGGATTGGTGCGCTCCGCGATCCTCGAAAGGTTCCCAGTACAGCATGAAGTCCGGTTGCGCCTCAAGCGAACAATCGGGGTAAACACCGGCGTGGACGAAGATGTGCGATTCCGTTTCAAACCACGGCAACGTTTCTTCCAAGAATTGCCAATGCGTCACGGGTATGTCTGCGAACGAACCGCTGCGACCGTACATCGCATAAGACGACAAGGTGGCGTCGCCGCCATATCCCATCCATTCTCGAAACGCCTCATCGCTTTCCTGTGCCGCCAGCATCATGACTTCATGATTGCCTCGTAGCGCCAGGAGCTTTCCCGTCTGTTTTCGCGCGATCAGCCAGTCCAGCACCGCTCGCGAGTTCGGTCCACGATTGACGTGATCGCCGAGTGTGACCACGACGTCGTCAGCCCGGATCGGCACGAATTCCGCCAGCGTTTTCAACGCGTCGATGCAGCCGTGAATGTCACCAATCGAAAGATAACGCACAGCTTCACCATCGGCGTCAAAGGGCGTCGGCCATCCAGACAAGTTCATTCGCTGATTCACTTGGTCTGCACGGCCTCCACGAATTCGACCGTGACTGCGGTTTCGGAGACCACGGGATGTCGGCCGTGTTGCAAGGCCGTGCCGCGAATGGTGAGCGTTCGGTCGCCGAGTTTCCCCCGGTCTGGCACGGAGACGATTTGCAACTTCACGTCCGATTGTCCGGCTGGTACATCCAACGAAGTCGCCGTGAATGAATTGGCAGAATCGCTGGATGCCACCAACTCCAGTCGGACCGGTTCGACGAAATGCGGCACGCGCGAGATTGTCAGCGGGATTTCGAACGACTGGCCCAGCGGCACACGTAGTTCACCGGTTCGGTGGCCGATCTTCAAGAGCGCACCGCCGGGCAAGAAGCCGAGGCGTGTCGCGATCTTGCTCACCAAATAACGAGGCGTCCCCTGTGGATCGGGCACGCGTGCCACACCATTCACAACCATCCGTGATGTGCGTGTGGTTTCCAGCCATTCGGGAAGAAAGACCGGGTAATCCACGCGGTCGACTCCCGGCGGCACAAGCAGCTCGGGGCCACGAATCCCTTGGCAGTGTCGGTCTTGCTGCGAGTGCATTTCCAAATTGATCTCGCCGGTGAAGCCATCCTTGCGTTCGATTGTCACGGGTGCGGGAAACGTGCTGCCGCGCGGCCATTTAGTCACGTCGTCCTTGCCAACGCCATCGATGACAAAAGGAGGTTTCATCGTCGTGGCCACGAGGACCGGTCCGGCACTCTGGGCTTGAGAGTTCGCGTCGGTTTGCGATCGTCCGGTCACTGTCGCGAAAGCGGCCAGCACTGGACCGGCGGCGTCGGATTGCAACGAGACGTTCAACTCTTTGGCAGCCGCGGGAATCACGAGATCCTTGGCCACTGACACACCAGCGGGCAGGCCCGTCACTTCCAGAGCGATCGGTTCTTTGAATCCACCACGGCGCGTGGCCTGCACGACAAGATCGGCCTTGCCGCCGGACAGCACGGTCAGCGACGGCGGAACCGAGAGCGTGAAGCTGGGCGTCGCGGGTTCGACGACCAGCCGATATACGGCGGCCGTATTGCCGTTCTTGCCGGACGTGTCCCTGACGACGAGTTGATACTCGCCATCGGCCGGGACAGTGAATTCCAACTGCGGATCAGTCGTCCCGGAAGTCTCGTCGGTGATTGCCAGTTGCTTGCCATCGGCACCGAGTACCGCGAGCGAAAGATCGAGTGTCGAGCCGATCTCTTGCGACTGCGCGACGATCGACCAGAAGCTTCCCTTTTGGCCGACACAGACAAAACGATCCGGAACATCTCGCTCGGAAAGAACGCCGGTCACGGCGGCGGGTAAAGGCAGGCGGCGGCCAGCGGATTCAATGTCCGCCTCGATCAATTCTGGAAGGTCGCTCACCAACAATCGCCTCGGTGCCGTGGAACCGAACGCGGTCTCCAAAGCGACATCGAACGTCGTGGCTTTGGGGTCGGTCGGAAAGGCCACCGATTTCGAGACCGACTCGATTTGAGCGGCTCCCGTGGCGATGCCGTAACCGATGAGTTGCACCGCGCGGGTTTCGCCGCGACGACCAGCCGCGGGAATCGCCGCGATCACTCGCGGACTCGGCGTGATCGCCAAGCGATAGACATAAGCGTCGTGGCCTCGAAAGTCGCAATCGTACAAGCTGGCGGTGTAAACGACTCCCGCCTGGGCCGCGAATGTCAACGCCAAGTCCAGCCCTTCGGTGTCGGCAACGTCGGCGACCAATCGTCCCTCAGGGTCGCGAATTTCTAATACACCATTCAATGGTGAACCCAATCGCCGTGCGAACAACTCGCAAGTCACCGGCCCGGCTTTGGGGACCGAGAACCGATAGCGGTCGACCTCTTCGATCTTCAGCACTTGCCCAGAAACCGTGACCGGAAGTTCGCCGATTGATTGCGGCGTGTCGCGCGACGACTCTTCGAGCACCTCGCGACCGCTGCCAACAAAGAACGACCCGACGCCTGTGACGCCATTGGCGTTGACGGCTTGCCATTTGACGAGGCCCACGGGCATGTCCGGCGGGATGCTCCAGCGCGCCGGAGTTTCACGCGGCATCGGGAACGCTCGGCCGCGAGCCTTCTTGCCGAACCAATACGGCGGAGGACTGACGCGGTGCGGTCCCGGTGGTCCGAGCAGTTCCAGCTTGACGCGCGGATCCAGAACAAGCACCTGCATGTCGGGCGTCCAGTCGTAACCACCCAGTCGCACGTCGATGCGCGTTCCGGCCTGTCCTCCCGGCGGAAAGACGTAACCGATTGCCGGCGGTTGCTGGGCCAGACAAACCAGCGGAGCGAACAACAGGCCCCAAAAACTTGCGATCGCAGCACGCATGCAAAGGCTCCATAAGTGCAGGAGTCAATGAGACGCAGAATTCTATTCGTTGGTCGCCGCGTGCGGATAGTGGCTGTCCGCCATTCGTGATGAGAATCGTTCGTGAGCCGCAAGGCGCTAGCCGCGGGTCCGCAGAATCGACCCGTCGGCTAGCGCCTTGCGGCTCACATGATACGGCCATTCACAACATCCGGGAGTAAACGACATGGCGAATCGATTTGGTGGCGCGTTGGCAGCGCGCCCGCTGCAGTTTATTTGGATCGCGGACTGTTCGGGTTCGATGGCGGGCTAGAAGATCGAGGCCCGGCCTCCGACGTTGATCCTCCTTTGCACCGACGGCTACTCAAACGCCTTTGAGTCTCCCGCCGGTTTTGAACAAGTCGGCGGCGGCGATGACGTCACCGTGGCGGTGATCTTCCGCGATGAGCCTCGCCCGCACGGGAGCGGCGACGCCGCGCGGTTGATCGCTCCGACGGTCCTGCTGGCCAACACGCCGCACGAGACGCCGACTGTCTTGGTTCCACCCACGCTCGCGGAACCAACACCCGAATCCACGCCATTGCCCGACCCTGCGGACGGACATGGATGAACTGCCGAATTTGAGATTTGAAATTTCTGATTTGAAATCTGAAATCTGAAATCTGAAATTTGACATCTGAGATTTGAAATCTGAACTCACCACACTCCTTGCCCGGAAGTCCCTCCGATGAAATACGAACGCTTCGAAGATCTCCCCGTCTGGCAGGCCGCGATCGCGTTCAAGTTGGCGACTGATGCGTTCCTGGAACTTCCGCTCATCAAGTCACTGAAGAATTTCGCTGACCAGATGGACCGAGCCTCCCTGTCGATCAGCAACAACATCGCCGAAGCTTTCGAACGAGGTACGACGAATGAGTTGTTGTACTTTCTCTACGTCGCTCGCGGTTCGGCCGGTGAATGCCGCTCAATGCTGTGCTACGCCGAACTGCGGCCGGATTTTGTTCATTTGAAATCTCGAATTTCAGATTTGAAACAGCAGGCCGAAAGTATTTCACGGTAGTTGCGAGCCTGGGCCGATTCGCTCCAGTCGAGCGACATCCGTGGCCAACGGCACCTCACCGAACAGACCCGCACCGCCTTCGACCAGAAACAGCGGTCCAAGGCATTCGCCGACAAAGTCCGTTCCGACGCAACCGCCAACCTCCAGCGACTTGCCAACGAAAAAGACGCCGACAACAAGCCTGAATTTTGAGTTCTTCTGGGTCTGGAGTGGCTGGTTGAAATTGTCTGTGTTTTTGGAAGATGGATTTTTAAGGCATTGCTCCGATGTCCAATGGAGCCCGGAGGATTTCTCTGGCCGAGAAGTCTATGCCAGCGTCTGACACGCAATTGGCTGGTTTCTTCCCAGCAG
>CAYSHJ010000135.1:0-5631 GCA_964430385.1 uncultured Planctomycetaceae bacterium | reverse complement strand
TGATTTCCGAACAAATCGGTGCCACGACCATCTACCGCAAACCCCACGAAGCAACCGCTGGCCGTTGATGCGGGTTGAAAAGGGACTTGGAAGACTTCGGCACTGGTGCCGGCGGCGCGAAGGCCACGTGGGAACTGATCGCCGTTGACGGAAGCCAAAACGTCTTCGGCTTCGGCACGGCCAGAGACGGTCAGTGGTTGCTCGGCCGAGTCACCGATGCCAGCCCGATGGAGCAACTGGCTCCGGATCAAAGCGACGCCTGGCGCGGGCTGGGCGTCGCGTCGATTTTCGCGGTCGCTCTGGTGACGGCTTGGCGGTCATCGGAATCCAACCAGATTTGAGACGAGTCATCCTGCGCGTCCCGCAACCAGACCACGGTATGCCGACTCATTCCGCCCCCAAGGATCGGAGATGCTGGAGGACTTCGTCAGTCGAATAGCGCGGCTGGTTCGACGCCAAACGTTGCTTCGCTTCCGCGAGATCTTTCCGAGACCAAACAGGCTCGATGTAAGCGACGATATCGGCGTTTGGGTCACACACCGCCACCAGTTCCAAAGCCTGAGCCAGGAGTGCTGCCTGCTTGTCGCGCATGAGGCTACTTGGCCTCAACAGCCGCCAGTCGCAAGGAGAGTTCGTCCGAAAATCTGCCGGCTTCGGTCAGCTTCATTCGGACGTTGGGCCAGGAGCTTTTCAGTTCGTCAGCTCGCTGCTGGTAGTCGCTTTTCGTCTTCTTGATCCGCACCTTCAACGGCTTGCTCGTCAGTCGGCGTTGCGGATTGTCGTAGCACTCCCAGCCCTTGCGCGATATGACGCGGTCGCGCGGGAAGAAGGCGGCCATTATCCAAGTTTCGGTGTTCTTGGATGGCGTGCAGAGGACACACCATTCCGGCGTTGATGTCTCCCCCATCCAACGCAACAGCACCTTGCGCAAGGCATTGGTCGTATCGACGGCAGGTGGACACGGGTGCTCACAGGGCAGATCGTCTGTTGGTTCGACGATGTTGTGATCGCGGTATTTCTTGCCGGCCACATCGGCGTCGAGATGCACGATCAACAGCTCGTGAAAGCCGAACAACACGGAGCCTGAAACACGACCGTTCCCCTCGTCCCTCGTTTGTTCGCACCAGCGATACACTCCGCCCCAGCCAGTTCCAGTTTGACCAGCAACCGTTCCGCCAAAGGCGTCGGAAAACTCAGGTTGCAACAAGCTGAATTGAATCGGGCGATCGCCGACGATGGCTTCGATAGCGGCTCTGAGCACCACTTCGTCGGTCGCGCCTTCAACAACCAACGCAATGCGCAGAGGCTTAGACATCCGGAACACCTCCGAGATGTCCCATCACCCACAGTCGCGAGAGCGTCCAGCCCTCTTGAGCTTTGCGTTGCAGACTCTCAGTCACCTCGATCCGCTGCACGGTGGTGTGTCCTTGATTCGTGCGCGACACCGCAAACAAACGCACGCGGTCATCCATCAAGGGCAGCCCGTCGAGGACCAACGGATTGTGAGTCGTCAGCAGAATTTGGCGCGGCTTGGTCCACGGCCACGTCGATGCATTCGTGGTCATCGGATTTTGAGTCGGCAGCATAGTTGTGGGCGGCTCCGGAGCGTCGAGATACCAGCCGCAGAGCTTGCTCATCAGCGACCGCGCCAAGCGCGGATTCAAACCATGGTCAGCGTTGTCGACTGCGCAAATCGCCGGAGTCGAAGGGTGAGCAGCCACCACGGCCAGAAACAACACATACAACGCGCCTTCGCTGGCATCGAAGCCAGACAGGACGTTTCGGCCGGGACTCATAAACCGGTCCACGAACTTCACGACCAGTGGCGAGGAAGCCGCTGATGGCGACAGCGGAATATCGGCTGAGTTGGCGCAGCCAAACCCTTTTGCCCAGTCGATCAACTCGAGCGATTCTTGAATTACGCGGTGGGAATGCTTGGCCACTGGAGTACTGAGATCACCGACAAGCAAGCGAACTCGCTCGATCGCCTGCGGTAATTGACCCCCCGAAAGCCCGATTGGCTGGCGTGGTTCTCGCTCGGAATCGATTCCGCGAAGCACGCCGGTCGTCGGTGAATAGATCACATAGTTTTGGATCGCCCGCAAGAACAGCAAAGCGGCGTCAGAACGATCGTGATCCGCCGCTTTCAACGCGGCGAGTCCTTGTTCGGGGTTTATTGCCGGACCGCGTTCAGCCAACTGGTGCCCATCGCGCTCCCAATGCTCTGCCGTAAACATCCAAGTCGAAACTGGTTCGTTCGGCGGGTTGTCGAGTGAAGCATCGTATCTGACACCGTCTCCCGACGCTCCCAAAAATATGTCTGACGGGGCGGTGTGACTCGTCTCACGAAACGACGACTTATAGAGGGCGGGTACGCCCGGCCGCACACCTCGCTGCTTGAGGGTTTGGTCGTTGACCTTGCCTTCCGCCGCAGCCGACAGCACGCCGAGCGCTTCCAGCAAATTGCTCTTACCACTGCCGTTGGCCCCAACGAAGACATTCACCAATCCGAGCTCAACCTCGACATCTACGAGCGACTTAAATGACCTGACTTGCAGCCGTCGAATCATCGCAAATCATCCTGCCATTCTGCGGAATCGTCGATTCATGTCACGAGTGTTTGAAGCGACTCGATAGTATCGGCCGCCGCATTTCGCGGCCATCGCAAGGATGCGGTTTGTTCCGGAATCTCCACGCCATTTGCGTCTCAGCTCGAAGCGTCGAACGAAAACGCGACGAAAACGGGGTCAGGTCCAGTTGTTTGCGAACGAACTCACGAAACTGGACCTGACCCGGTTTCGCCTCGGTTTCGCCTCGGTTTCGCCGGTTCACTGGCGACCCCACCGAGAGCGATGGGGAGAACCGGTCAACCACACCACCCCCGGCCCGATTCAAGCTCAATTCCTCGCGACGGCGTCGAGCACCGCGACGACTAGAATACCACTCGCAGAGTGGGAGCGCCAATCCGACCAACCAGCCGCCAATGCCTCACACAAAACGGGCGTTTTCAACGTTGGCAATGGATCCGAATGTGTAGCTGAACGCCAAACTGACCGACCCGGTGAGTCCAAGCGTCACGAGGGCTGATGCCTTCGACAAAAGCAAATACACGTATTGGAACGCCTACTGCGAACTACCTCACGCCGTCGATCGACCTACTTTTGAAAGGCCCACCCGCCCGGGACGCGGAAACGCCGATTGGAAACGCAGGACTTGGATCTTTGCGTTTAGCCTTTTCTAACTCGGGTTGGCACGACGCCCTCAGTTTTGGGTTATTGGTCGTGGCTTGAGCCTTTTCAAAGGCAACAATGGCATCGTTGAATCGTCCACATCGTCGGAGGAAATTGGCGTAATTAGAATTTTGGAAGAAGTTGGTGGGCTCCTTGTCCAATGCAACCTTGTACTCAGCATGGCCGCCAGCAATGTCACCCATTTCAGCAAGTTCGTTGCCGAGTTGGCAATGTGCACTTGTGATTTCTGGGTTGACTGCGAGGCACGATCGAAATGCTGCCGCAGCTTCTTTTGGTCGATGGAGCGATGACAACGAGTTCCCCAGCCCATGCCAACAACGGTAATCTTTTGGGTCAACTTCGATTCCGGACCGAAATGCTTCAACAGCAGACTCATAGTGGTCGTCGTTATATGCCTTGTTTTTGGCGTCGGTCCCATTATTCGTCAACACAGTGTGTGCGACTCCGATTCGATACCAAAGCGCAAAAGGGGTCAGGTCTTTTTGTTTTCCGCAGTCGGGTTGTTAGCCTCTGTGAATGGCAAGACGCAAAGGAATCTGTCCGGCTGGGGAAGTGTTTCCTGTGCTCAATCGAGCGGTCGCTCGGCTGACGATCTTCGAGAAGCCGGGCGACTATGCCGCATTCATGCGGGTGCTTGATGAGACCTGGCAGATTGTCCCTTTGCCGATCTTTGCGCCGGTGGCGATCATAGCCGACCGCTACGCGCGGCGTCGTGCGAACTGCTCCTCACGCTCGCGGAGCAAGCGGCGCTTGATTTTGCCGGAGGTCGTCTTGGGCAACGACTCGACGAATTCGATCTGGCGCGGCAGGCGTTCGTGGTCGATGCCCAACACGTCACTTCTTCCACGGATTGAAGGTCCGGACTTCAGGCGGGAAGTCGTCTGTGTTGCGAGTCACGATCTGAACCAACCAATTCGCCACTCCGGAGTCCGGTCGCGGTCGCACAACTTCGCTCAAAACATTGGCATCCAGCAAAAATCGCATTCGGCTTGGTTCCGTCAATCATCGAGCACAATGGTTCGCCCGTAGTCTCGATGCTTCCGGCTGCTGGCAACGTGCTGAAAGATTTCCGGGGCGGGGCAGCGACGCAGAACTTCCAACAGCGTTGGTTTTTTCTTCGCGGGGCTGCGTTTCATGTTTTGAAATTCACTGATCGCCAAGACCACCGCCACGGGCTTACCGTGCTTCGTAATGGTCTGCGCCCCCTGCAAAGACGCCTGGGCGACGACTTCGCTGAAGTGGTTCTTCGCCTCCTGAATTTGCCAAGTGTTGGTTTTCATGGCGGCAAATCTATCTCAAAGAATCTGGCCTGACTAGCCAGATTTAGCAAATGGCGATTCGGAGGGAAGAAAGGGGACGCACCTCTTTGTGGACGGGCAGACAGTGGCGTCGTGCTTGCCACGGCTGGCTAATCCTTGAACCTACGGAACCAGTAGCCGAGGCCCTTGTGGCCTGAATCATGAGCCTTCTGCTTTTTTTCCGACGACTTCAAATCAAATCGGCCACAAGGGCCGGGGCGATGCAAGAATTTCCCACGCGCCTGCTGTCGTATTGTCTGATGCCGAATCACTGGGAAACCGACGAGCACTTTGACACAGTCTTGCGATACGTCGAACGCAACGCCCTGCGCGCCAACTTGGTTCGCCGGTAGTGGTACAGTTTGGGTGGCACGTCCCTGAGTCATCGAAGGGCGTGGCTACTGGCATCGCAGGCTGCCACGCCCTTGTCAGGGCGTGCCACCCAAACTGACTTCCAAACTGGACCACTACCGCCCGCCTGAATCTGGCCCTTTCACGTTGCCGGAACAGTCAGGACGACATAGGCTGGTGGCCGTGAGGAGGATTTCGCGATGCCACTGACCATTCAACTCGATTCAGCAACCGCCGAAGCGGTGCAAGAACTCGCGGACGAGCAGCAGCGATCGGCGGATGAAGTCGTTCGCGATGCGCTCTCGGCATATGTGCGTTCGGTGAAACGGGCGCTTCCGAAAGGGATCGGCAAGTATCACAGTGGTCGCAGCGACGTCTCGACGCAGGCTCGCCAAATCCTGCGTGACGCGACAAGGAATGGACAATGGCCCTGATCTGTGACACGAAAAGCGAAAAGGGGGAAAAGCGAAAAGGGGACGCGACTCTTTGATTCGTCCAAATCATCCAACTCGAAAGCGTCCGGTGAAGCACCGCCCCGCCTGGAGGATGGGCACTCTTGCCCGTCTCCGAAAGAGGTCGGCGAGCCGGGCGGCGTTAGCCCAATGGCACTCACTTTGTAATTTGTTTGCGAAGGCGATCATGCTTGGCATGAGATTTGCGCATTCTGATAAAGAGTCTTTATCACTGCCAGATTGTCATGGGGGCACGGATGTCCGACCAGGGTGCATTAA
>CAYSHJ010000134.1:0-2532 GCA_964430385.1 uncultured Planctomycetaceae bacterium | reverse complement strand
GACGCTCCCAGGCGATGAAAGAATCGCCGGTCGAGGCCCTCGCCCTGAATTTTGCCCATCGTGCCACAATAGCTGTACGGCAAGATCGCCTGCGGCCCGTGCGGTCCGTCGCCAATCGCCTTCAACCGCGAAGCGATCTCGTCGAGCGCCACGTTCCACGAAATACGTTCGAACTGGCCTGAACCTTTCGCTCCGACTCGCCGCATCGGATGCAGCAGTCGATCGCGGTGATAAACCCGTTCCGTGTAGCGTGAGACCTTGTGGCACAAAAACCCGCGTGTGAAAGCATGCTTGTCATCGCCACGTACCGCGACCGCCCGCTCGCCGTCCAACGTGACGAGCATCGAACAAGCGTCCGGACAATCATGCGGACAAACGACCCGTGCGATACGCTTGCCCGGTCCCCTCGCCCCTTCGGGGAGAGGGTTAGGGTAAGGGGTCATCTGAGTCTGCCGAGCCACGAATTCACCCTCTTTCTCTGGCACACTGTGCTCAGAAATCGGAGACATTTTCTCCGCCATTCCGCGTGAAAATTGCATCTACCGTTTTCTGTGGCAGGCTGTCATTCACAAACCTCACGGTCCCTTCAACCAACAGGAAGTGACAGCCTTGATCGTGATGGCTGGAAAATCCGGCTGGATCACCGAGCTTCGGATGAAATGCGATGTCAATATCTTCGGGCTTCGTCCAAGGAATCTTAGTCCGATTGGACTCGCCAATCAGCACGGTATTGGAAATCCCGTCGGTGATGTCGCTCGTTTTGACTGGCTTCGTTCCTCGAAAAACGCAGTCCGGTCCCAGCACCGCCGCGTAGCTGGTATTGCCATCTTGCACCGAGACAGGATGAGCATCACACGCCAGCAGGCCGAACGACATCGTCGCCAGCAAGTCCGCCGTGGCGGCACGCGGCCGAGATGGGCACGCAAAAACCACCGGCATCTTCGCGAGCAGCTTCCTGTTGTTCGGACCGTCCCACGGTTCGCCAAACCGATATTCTTGGTACAACGGATCGCATTGGAGAAACGGGAGGATCAGCACGCGCCAACTATGCCACGGCCGGCCATCTGGCCCCAGCACGAACGCGGGAGGAAACGAACCATATGTGTCGTGATAGTTGTGCAACGCCAAACCAAACTGCTTGAGGAAGCACTTGCAACTCGACCGGTGCGAGGCTTCGCGAGCTTGCATCACGGGCTGCCAGAGGACTCCCGCAATGAGAGCCAATGGCACGAGACACACAATGGCCATCCGCCCCCAGCTCCGCCATCGGCTCCGCGTGTTTCGCGGGACCGGAGTGTCGAATTCCGAATCCCAGGGACGCTCGTTCATGAGTAGTTTCCTTCGGACACCAGACCATTCGAAGAAACGTCAGCGCCAGTGTACCGTCGAGCCAGCGTCGGCCAATGGCTGTTGTTCGTACTTCCTGCTTGAAGCAGTTCGGTCTTCGGCATGCCGCCTTCCGGAAAAAGGAAGAGCTCATCCTGTCAGCCTACGAACGGCCGCAAGTCAAGCTCACCCGCTTGTCGAAAGTTGCACCAAGAGACGATTGGCAGATCACGTGCGATCGTCGGAAAGTAGGCATCCGCAAATGCTCTCCCGCCGAGCGGCATGTCCACCGACTTCAGGAGCACCAGCCGGCTGGCCGGCCAGCGGATTGCCACCCAGGCCGCGAGCGAATCGCTCGTCACATCCCACGTGTGCGGCAGGATGCTTAACTCGCCGTGGTCCTTTGAAAGTGACGACGGTCGTGGCTCTTCGTCCCGAATGAACTCGAAGAGCGACAACAACGGGACGCGACCGGCGTGCCAAGCTGTGGCGGACTCGTCGCGGGTGCGCACTATTGACAACTCGTTCGGACAAAGTGCGAGTAGCAGTTGTTCGTTCAATTGAATCGAACGCAGCGCGAGCCAGTGGGCGTGCTCGTCACCAAGCTGATGCACGGCATCCCACTCGCGAACGATGTCGGCGGCTCGGCCACCACCACAGACGAGCAAAGATTGTTCGTCGCGTCGAACGGCAAACAGGTCGCTGAGTCGCCGTGGCAGATCAGGCAGCCTCAACAGACTGCCGCCGAGTTTATAGACGACGACGGACATGCCAGTTCGTAGTTCCGCCTTCAGGCGGTGTGTCGGAAGAGGCCGCAGACCGCCTGAAGGCGGAACTACGAACTCAGTCGATGATCTTGTTGATGCCGTACTCGACGAGGCCGCGTGCGCCGGCCGCTTTTAACTGCGGGATGATTGTGCGCACGAGCGACTCATCGACGATCGTGTTCACGTCCACCCAATCCGGATCTGACAGAGACGAAACGGTCGGCTTCTGCAACGCCGGAAGTTGTTTGAGCACTTTTTCCAAATCGACACGGCGAACGTTCATCATCAGGCCGACTTTGCCCTCGGCGGCGAGGCAGCCTTGCAGCATCAGGACGATGTTGTCGATTTTGGCTTTTTTGAACGGATCGGCAACGGCGGCTTTGTTGGCGATGAACCGCGTCGTGCTGCGGAGCACGTCGTCCACGATCCGCAGATTGTT
>CAYSHJ010000133.1:0-6497 GCA_964430385.1 uncultured Planctomycetaceae bacterium | reverse complement strand
GGATCCCTTGAAGAAATCCCCGATCGTGGCCGAGAAACGGCACGCCAAGGTGACCACCGAGACTCCCGCTTCGACCAGGCGACGGGCCAGCAGGAAATCGGTGGACTCTCCGTAAGCCGCCCGGACACTGTCCGGTTCCCGGCTGAGGTCGAATGCGTCGCGTACCCTGTTGGAGCTGATCATCGCCAGGGCCTGGGTGGTGTAGCTGTCCACGTCGGCGTGAGGCGCTGCGCCATCGTCCAGGCCACGCCGCAGGTGGTCGAACGAACGCAGCAGGGTCTTGCGATCCGCCAGCCGATCGAGGGTCACACCGTCTGCCAGGGAAAGGTTCGCCAATCCCGGTCCCGTCGTCCGGAAGGGTCTGTGGGCACCCCCGAGATACGCCGCCGTTTCGGGGTCGTCGTTCACCGACGGCAGAACCAGATGCAGGTTCTTAATGCCGACGTAGGGAGGCACGCCGCTGCCATCGACCGCGCGAATCTTGCTGACCACCGAGCCGAACGCCGGGAGCGGATTCGGGGGGAGCTTTTCCCCTGGGCGGGGATCGCTGGTCAATATCTCGTAGGCGTCGTGGTTGCCCCCGCCCGCGAAGGACTTGAGACCGCGAACAATCGTCAACTTGTCGGCGATCTTTGCCTGGAGCGGCATGTGCTCGCAAAGGTCGCTGCCGGGGACATTGGTGTGGATCGGCTTGAACTCGCCACGGTACTCGGCGGGCGCGTCCGGCTTCATGTCGTACATGTCGATATGGCTCGGACCACCCGGCAAGTAAATCATGATGACCGACTTGCCACGAGCCTCATCACGAACCTCCCCGCGAGCTTTGAGTCGGAGCAAATCGGCCAGGGACAGCCCGGCCATTCCCAAGCCGCCGATCCGCAAGAAGTGCCGGCGCGAAAGCCCATCGCACAACGGACTCTGCATCGTACCAAAGACATGCAACATGACGGATTCCCGCAGGCAGGTCACTGCCGACCAGCAGAGACGGCCCGCATCCTAATACTATCGGCTCGATTCCGCGACTCCACAATTTACGACGTCAGGCTGCTCTCGAAAGAACGACGTCCACGATCATCCACGCCCGAATCTCGCCGCCGAACCTATTCCGGCGCGACGGGAGGCAGCGCAACCACCTTTTCCCGCTTGAGCACCATCTCTGCGGCCGACGCCCAATTTGCGATGGGATAATTTACCTTGGCTGGTTCATACGCGGAGAAGTGGAACGACGGCCCCACGAAGGGCAGCTTGACCGCAAAAGTTGCGGCTCCCAGGTCGACCCAGCCTTTGCCGGCATCGAAATAGTACCGATAGACATGCCTCGCCTTTTCGGCGGCGACATATTCCACTCGCAGATTGACAGGCTGGCGATAGTCCCAGACCTTGTCGGGAGAACTTTTGAACGCCGTTTCGTACTTCCCGTCGTTGACGCACAGGGCGACTTGGCGCCCGTCCGCGACATTGTCCTTGTTGCCGATGAACAGGATGACGCTGTGATTCTCCCCGGCCCCGGCAGCAGAGGTCTGATCGGCCGATTGATACAATCCCGGTCCACCGCGGTAGAGTGGCGAACCAACGATGTCCGCGCCCACATCCACGCTCACTTTGATCTGAACGGAATCACCGACATTCACCAGTTGCTGAGTCCCCGCAGGCTTGCTCCAGAAGCAGTCGCCCATATTGCTGCCGCTAAAAACTGAACAACTGATCTTCCCATCCATCGTGTAGATCAGCTTCTTCAGATATCCACCGCCGTTGAAAAAACCGAAGGGCTCCCAGCGAAGCGACTTCTTGTCCCAGTCGTCAACAACGGCCTTGAGAGCCAGCACGCGTTCGGCGTAGAGTGCGACGGGGGATCCCGCAGCTTTGACTCTTGCCAGTGCGTCGTCAGTCAGGTGCTTCAGTCGCAGGTGAATCCCGCGATTGGGAATGAGATACTCTACCTGATGTTCCAGAGTGACGCCGGGGACACTACCCGACAGCGATTCGATATCAATCATACGGCCATGAATCGCCTGAGGCCTGGCATAATTCGCATTGTCCGGCATGAACTCGGGCGACCGCCCGTATTTGCGCGTGGCCTCGTCGATCAGACGCCAAGCCTGAATCATCGGCTCCGCGGCGGGGCCATAAAAATGCCGATCGAAATCCTTCAGTGTGGCGTCCACGTCGAGATCCGGATTCCACGCGGCTTTGCCGTAGACGTAAAAGTTTCGCAAATTGTTAAACCAGTGGAGTGAGTTGGGCTCAAGGGTCACATTGTCCACCATGCCGCGCACACCCAGCCCGCGCAGGAAGCGAAAGTCCTCGGGAATCTTGTGGACCTCTGAGACTGGAAGCCCGAGCATGAAATTCCAGGCAAAATAATAGCTCCAGCTCACCGATTCCGGATAATACCGATTCCACATGCGTGCGATGGATTCGATTCGTTTGCCGTGCGGACAGGTCGCGTCAGCGAAGGAATGACGGTCGCACTGGTGATAGTCATCCACGGCGGACAAGACGAAATTCGGAGGCAGAGAATTCTCCAGCACCTTGCCGTCTTTGTCCGTTGGCAGATTCTCCAGATTGTAGTAGTGGTTGAAGGCGACCCTTCTTTCAGGAAGCGCCTTATGGACGCCCTCGCTGACGACCTTAATCATCGTGGTATAAAGCACCGAGCGATCCAGGCCACCGAACGAAGACGGCCGATTGGGCTCGGGGAGGAGCGCAAGGCACTTGTCGCACTCGCACCACTGCTTGGTGTCGCCAGCCCAAATGAACAACACGTCGACCCAGGGATGGTTGCGCAGAAATTGAACGGTGTTATCGGTCAGGATCCGCAAAGTCTCCGGGTTGCTGATGCACAACTGATTCCGATTCTGGATATCTTCATCGGGCTTCAGCCTTTCGCCTTTTATCAGCGCGAAATACTCGGGATGAAGTTTGTATTTTTCAACGGGCATAATGTGCGGAAGAATGTGCCCGCCCCAGAAAATGCTCATGCCACGCTCGCGCATATGGGGAATGGCGCCGGCCCACATGTTTTCGTCCGAAGCGTTCCAATACGTCGTAGACACCGTACAAGACCGCTCGCTCGCTCACACCGTCGATGTGGAGCACGCCATCCGCGACGCGAATGGCATAGGCGTCCGGATCGGAGGCGCCGCCCACGGCGATGCCTGTCTCCTTTGCGGGATCCGCCGCTTTGCGTCTCCGGCTGACCACCCGCAGTGCGGCGCCCTGCGTCTGCAGCGCGCTCCGAGAGATCGAGATATCGAGCCGATCCTGCGTCATTTTCCTGAAGTAGCGCACCAGTTCCCCGGCCGCTAACTGGAGCGTCCTCCCGGACTGAGCGGGTATTTCCACAACCACTTCATCCGCTCCCGCGGACCAGTCGAGACCGGAAGCCTTAACATCTTGAGCGTTCGTCGTGGGGCCCTTGATCCAAGAGGGTAACCACAACACTAGACTCAAGGCGAAACAAATGAGAGTTTTAATCATCATCGGCGGTCTCCCCTATGGTTCTGATTGTGCGGCACCCCGCGAGGCGGTCGGAGTCCGCGTTCAGTCCCAACCTACTTCGCGTGCGGTTCCGGCGGATTTGCGAGGCTCGAAGACCGGTTCGAGAAACCGGATCAATTCGGGAATCTTGGCGGGACGGATCGGCTTCCCGGTGATCGGGTCTTTGCGAGCATCGGCCAGGCCATCGACGACGATCGGGCTTTTGCCATCGAAATACCGGTCGAGCAGCGAAGCGAGTTTCTCACGGCCGAACGTCGGATGATGCGGGTTGCCTGTGAAATACAACCGAGTCGGCTGACCATCGAAGATTTTGAATTCGCCATGCGGCTCGACGGGAGTCTCGCCCTCCCGCTTTTCAGTCAGCAGTTGAGCCAGTCCCGCAGTGGCCCAGGCGGTCGCGGCGGTGGATAGGAACTGATGTTTGCCGTGCGGGTCGCCGTTGTCGAAGTACGTTTGCACCGGCTTCACGCGCGTCTCGACCAGCCATGAGCCGTCCGCGTGCTGAGTGGTCAGCAAAAACTTCGCGGCGTGCTGCACGGCAGGATCGCGCGGCGACGTGCCGGTCTGACAGCGCACGAAGATCGTCTGGCCCGTCGAGAATGCGTCGCTGGGCAAATCATCGGTCTGCGACCAGCCACCGTCGTCGCGTTGTGCGGCGAGGATCGCGTCGCGCGTCGCCGCGAGCGACTTTGCTCCCCCGCGTCGCCGTCGAGTTGATGAATTCCCCACAACCGCCAGATGCGATCCTCTTGGCTCTTGAGCGGCGCGTCGCCCAGCCACTGTTCGGCTCGTTCGCGAGCGACCGACAACAGCGGACGTTGTTCGTCGGTCGCGTACCGCTGCATCCCGATCAGCGCGAGCACAGTCATGCCGATCTGCGACGTTTGCAGCGGAGGCCGATTGCACGAGGTCATCCAGCGACCGTCCTTCGCCGCGCGAGCTTCACCGGTGTCGGGATCTTTCATCCGCACGACTCCTTGAATCTTCAGCAGATAGCCGACCATTGCAGTCGTCGTCTCATCGGCCGGCCGATTGGAGAGGCTCAACGCCCACAGTCCATAGCTCGCCGTGACCGAACCGCCGGGGACGTGCTCGCCGGCATTCATCACGTCGATGTGATCCTCGAAATACTTGTGCGTGAAATCCGCCTGAGCCGTCATCCACGCAGATTCGGCGGCGACACCGGCTCGTGCGGTCTCGGTCATTGCGAGCATCGGCAGCGTTTGATGATGACACGAGAAACAACTCTTGTGCTTCCGCCAACTCGGCCCCGCCTTGTCGAGCAACGCCAGCCCACGCCGCATCATCGATTCGATCTCGCGGCGCTCCACACGATTTGGACCCTGCACGTCATCGGCAGCAACGAGGCTGGCTCCATGAGCACACTCGATGGCGAGCAAGAGAGCGGCAACGGTGACGAATGTGTGTTTCATGGTTGGCCTCGTCATTCTGCCCCCGTCGTTCTGCCAATCTTTGAGTGGCGGCTCAAGCCTCATGGGCCGCTGTTGCGTTGGTCCTACCGCTTTGTCAGGTACGCGTCGGCCATCTGTTCGCCCAACAAGAGCGTTCCCGTGGTTCCGAAATGCAGTCGCGCGTGAGGCAATTCCGACGTCTTGATGATCGTGATGCGCGGATCGGTGCGAGCCATCTCATTCAACGCGGTGTTGACCGGGTCGATGTTGCGCCACGGCGAGTTCTTGTGTTGCTCGGAGATGAACCAGGCGAGTTCGAGTTGCTTGAGGTCGATGCGGACCTGATCGATCAACTGCTTCAACCACTTGGCATTGTTCTGTGAGTATGGCCCGAAGTAGGTGTCGTGCTCGCCTGTGTGCCAGAAGAGACCTTCGAGGCTGAACTCGAATCCCCGCTGCTGGCGATCATCCAGAGCCGAACGGATAAAGCGGATGAGTTTCGGATAGAGATTGCGATGCGACTCGGCCGAGCCGTTGGGAAACCAGTCGGGGCCTTGGGCTCCGCTGTGAGTGAACTTGGCGATGGCCACTCCCTCTTTCACATCCAGGGACTTCCGCAAACGAGCACCGAAGCTGAGTTCAGGTCCGAAGTTGCCGAGATAGTCCACTGCTCCGAGCGGCTCCCATCCCGACGATGACTTCACTCCGCCGCCCAGCGAGTAACGAAACAAGATGTCTCGTTGATCCTTGGCCAACGGTTCGTAGCTCGGCTGCTGAGCGATTTCGGAGACGAACGAATCCTCGCCTTCCATGTTGCGCTGACCGGCCAGCACGAACAGTCGCACGCGGGCCGACTTCGCGATTGGCAGTCCGTTCTTGAAGCGGCGATCGGTTGCTGCCAATGGCTGCCCGATGTCGCGGAGATACGCGGCCGCGAACGCTTCACCCATCTGAAGCTGACCCTGAGTGCCAAAGTGATAGTGCGGCTGTCCGCTCCCCATGACTTCAAACGCCAGATGCGATGTCGGCACCCAGCGCAGCAGCGGATCGGCCTTCAGCACTTGCTCTTGCTGCTGGCGCAGGATGCCGAGGTTGCTGCGGTGATCCATGCCCCAGATCCCCTTCTCGCTGACCTCGGCGATGTACCACTTCAGTTCCGGAGTCTTGAGGTCCGCTCGCAGCCGCGCGACGAGCTTCGTCAGTCCGTCGGCGTATTGCTTGTAGAGATTGCGGTCGAGCATGTCGTTCTCGCCCTGATGCCACATGACCGCTTCGAGCCGATAACGAACGCCGCGCTTGTCCAATTCTTGCAGCGACTCGCGAATGAGTTTGAGCGTTCGCGGGTAGAGTTTCTGCCCCTTGTCCGGCGCATCGGGATTCCAATCAAAGGCGACCGTTGTCCCTCCCACCGCCGACTTGATGATGGCAATCGGAAATTGAGCTTGCTGCCGGACCCGTCGAGCAAACGTCACTTCCGGCCCGAACGAACGCAGTGGTTTCAACGGAACCCAGCCATTGGAGGCTTCATCGCCATTGCCCAGGATGTACGAGTAAAGCACGGCGCTTTGCGGCTCGCCCGCGCCT
>CAYSHJ010000132.1:0-8168 GCA_964430385.1 uncultured Planctomycetaceae bacterium | reverse complement strand
AGGGCCAACGCCTTCTCGGTACGATCATCACGCTCTACCATCAAGGTCTCAGCCAAGCCGCCTGATCGCCATCCAAGTCACACGCCGCCATCCCAAAGTTGCGCGCACGGCGCGCATAATTGACAACCGAAGACTCTAATGCCAGCCTCCCCACCGGGCTTGTCCCGGTGGTTCACGGGATTCTGCACTACTTTGAGTTGTGTTACGCGTGATTCGGACACGACCTCGCCGCGACCTTTGCACTTGAATCGAAGGACTCGACTGTTAACGGCGGCAGGGCTTCAAGCCGGAGGCTTGGCAGCGATTAGCCGGGGACTTTTCCGATGCATGCACGTCGTGATGTCGACGACATGCCGCGCTGTCGATCTCTCGATGGCAACGTGTGGTGAACGCTTCAGCGTCGCAGGACGGACGACGGTTTGCCAGAATGCTCACCCCACGGATTCAGACACGGCCCGCGGATGAAGGGACAAGTTTCGTTGGTCTGAGGCGAAGCCTCGCTGGAGTCATCGGTTGTCATTGATGTGCGCCGTGCGCGCAATACGTAGCCGAGTCGCTCCGCGACTCGGATTGAATCGGCGTCGTGGAGCGACGCCGCTAGGTTGCGGGCAAAGCCCGCGTCAAGGTGAGGGAGGCTTCGAAGTTGATTGGCGGCCGACGACGAGTTGCTTTCATGCAAAAAGGCTTCACTGCGATTGGAGGCGTTGGGACCGTTCGCCCCCTCACCCTAGCCCTCTCCCCCGATGCGGGGGAGAGGGGACCGGAATGCACAAAGTGCGCTGTCGTGCTTACAGGAGTGGCTGCATGCGCGTCGCGTTGATTGGATCATCCGGACAGCTCGGAACAGACCTCTGGCCCCGGCTACAGGCCGCAGGACATGATGTTCTGCCACTCGGACATTTGGAAATCGAGATCACGAACGCGGCGAGCGTGGCCGCCACGCTGGAGCCGTTTGCGCCGCAAGTCGTCATCAACACGGCGGCCTACAACTTGGTCGACAAAGCCGAAGACGAACCGGGCATCGCCTTCGCCGTCAACGCGCTGGGGCCCAGAAACCTCGCGCGGCTGTGTGCCGCGCGAGGTTGGACGTTGATGCACATCAGCTCGGATTACGTCTTCGGGTTGGAGGCTTCACGCACGACGCCATTCGCCGAAGCCGACCTGCCTGGGCCGACGAGCGCGTACGGGCTGAGCAAACTGGCTGGCGAATACTTTGTCCGCAGCGAGTGCTCGCGGCATTTTGTCGTACGCACGTGCGGCCTGTTCGGCGCCGCCGCTCGGCGCGGCAAAGGCAAAGGAAACTTCGTCGAGACGATGCTGCGACTCGGCAGCGATCGGAAGGAACTGCGAATTGTCGACGACCAACGCTGCACTCCGACCTCGACGGCGGACCTTGCCGACGCGCTGACGAAACTCGTCGCGACCGATTCCTACGGCCTTTATCACGCGACGAACGAGGGCGGTTTGACGTGGTGTGAACTCGCACGAGAGATCTTTCGACTTTCGAAGCTCGATGTCGAAGTGACTCCGATCACGTCGGCCGAGTTCGGCGCGAAGGCTCGGCGACCGGCATTCAGCGTGCTCGACTGCGGCAAGCTCGCGTCCACGATCGGCAATCCCCTGCCCGACTGGCACGATGCGGTGGCTCGATATTTGGTGAACCGAGAAACGAAGCCTGAACTAAGTAGACCCGTAGAGGAAAGTAAGCAGTAGCTGAACTCGCAAGAGTTCAGGTTTCACCGGAATTCACTGAATTCTTGCGAATTCAGCTACATACCAAGCTCGGCACGTTTACATAGGAACGAGGAACGGAGAATGACAAACATGCCCAAAGTTCGCATCGCTATCATCGGAGCCGGAGCGGTTTCCGACTATCACCACGTCCCTGGAATTCGCATCGACAAACGCTGCGAACTGGTGGCCGTTTGCGATCCGAACGAGCAACTGCTCAACCAGCGACAGAAGGATTGGGGACCGACCAAGAAGACGACGCAGTTCGAGGAAATCGCGGCCGACCCAGACATCGACGCGGTCATCATCGCCACGCCGAACTTCACGCATAAGCCGATCGCGCTGGCCTGCATCGCCGGCGGCAAGCACGTTATGTGCGAAAAACCACTAGGGTTGAACTTCGCCGAGTCGGCTGAGATGTTTCGAGCGGCGCGCGACAAGCACCTGCGGCACATGACGGCGTTCACGTACCGGTTCGCTCCGTCGATGCGGTACGTGCGGCATCTCGTGAAGAGCGGATCGCTCGGCAAGCCGCGGCACTTCCGCAGTCAGCGGTTCCTCGACTGGCCGGAGACGAGTTGGGGTTGGCGGCAATATAGAAAACTCGCGGGAGCGGGCGATCTGTTCGACATGACGATTCACCGCATCGACTTCTCGATGGACCTGATGGGGCCGCTGCAAGCGATCTGCGGCGCGGTGGCTCAGTTCGCCCAGCGCGACAAGACGAACGACGGCCAAGCGTGTGCGCCGTCAGAGGTCGATGACTGGAGTTCGCTGATCGGCCTGTTCGCCAGCGGAGCCACCGGTGTGTGGGAAGGCAGCACGCTGATGAAGGGGCATTACAATAGTGGCTTTGGCTACGAATGGGCCGAGGTCAACGGCAGTGAAGGCTCGGCCGCGTATCAGCTCACGGATCCGAACAATATCGTCATCGGCAAGCATGGCGGCACGATGCAAAAGCAGGCGGTCCCGCGCGAGTTCCTGGTCATCCCCGGAAGCCCCCGCAACCCTAACGACGGCGTGCCCAGCACCGTGTTTCGCTACGACCTGGTCTGGGAATTCGTCAGTGCCATCACCGAAGGCCGCGACTGCGTCCCCGGCTTCGACCACGGAGCACTCGCACAAGCCGTCGCCGACGCCACGCTGGAATCTTTTGAGAAGAAAACCTGGATCAACATCGATGCGAAGCTCGCGTAGCGGCAATCTTTGGAATCCTGTGATGTCGTGGCTGAATGACGATGCGAGACGGAGTGTCTGTGAAGCCTTCCGATCGCGAAGAAAAGACTTATGATACATCCCCCACAGCAGTTGTGTGCTCACATTGGCTGCGAACCCGCCATGGCGTCCGCATTCGTCCAGAAAGTTCCCGCATGAACTCCGCCACGTTGGATGATGTCTTACGAATCTACGGCTTGGAAAACTGGGGAGCCGGTTATTTTTCGATCACACGTAACGGCCACTTGGCCGTACATCCGGCGAAGGGGAACGCTCGTGAGGCGGACGTGTACGAAATGGTGCGGGAATTGATCGACAAGCGAAAACTCGCGCCTCCGTTCCTGCTGAGGTTTCCTCAAATTCTGGGAGGCCAATTGCAGCGATTGTGTTTGGCTTATGAATCGGCGGCCAAGCAGTTTGACTATGTCGGCGGACACTTTCCGGTCTTTCCGATGAAGGTGAATCCACGTCGCGAGGTCGTCGAGGAGTTCTTGCGCGATGGCAAACGGCAAAGCGTGGGTATCGAGTGCGGCTCGAAGGCCGAGCTTTATGCGGCTCTGTCCCTGGAACAGCCGGTCGACAGTTTGCTGATTTGCAATGGGTTCAAGGATGAAGCGTTTTTGCGGCTGTCGCTGCTTGGCGTGCAAGTCGGCAAGCGTGTGGTTGTGGTGATCGAGAAACTCAATGAATTGAAGATGGCATTGAAGCTTGCCGAAGAGACCGGCGTTCTGCCGTCGTTCGGGCTGCGCGTCAAGCTTTACTCGAAAGGCTCTGGTAAGTGGGCGTCATCCGGTGGCGAGTCGGCGAAGTTCGGACTCACGACTTCCGAAATTCTCGAATGTGTGCGGCTGCTGCAAGCGGCCGGCAAGATCGCGTCGCTCAAGCTGCTGCACTTTCACATCGGCTCGCAGATCACCGACGTCAAACGCGTGAAGAACGCGATGAAGGAAGCGGCTCGCGTGTATGCCAAGATTCGGCAGATGCGCGTCGAGGTCGAATACCTCGACATCGGTGGCGGGCTGGGGGTCGATTACGACGGCTCGAAGACGACGTTTGAAGCCTCGGTCAATTACAGCATCGAAGAGTTCGCCAACAACGTCGTGTATACCATTAAGTCGGTTTGCGACGACGAGCATGTGCCGCATCCACATTTGGTCACGGAGAGTGGCCGCGTGATGACTGCCTACCACACGCTGTTTGTCACCTCGATTCGCGATGAAATCGAAACGTTCGCGGACGATATCCCGACCGCGGCGATCGACGAGGACGATCCGCAGGTGATCTACGAGCTGAAATCGCTGCTCGACGGGATCACCAGCAAGAACTATCGCGAGTACTACCACGATGCACTTGACGACAAGGACGACTTGCACACGCAGTTCAACCTTGGCCTGATCAGTCTGGAAGACCGCGCGAAGGGCGAGGTGCTGTTCTGGGAGATTTGTGCCAAGGTCTCGCAACTGGCCCACGAGACGGAAACCGACGAGCCGGAATTCGATGAACTCAAACGCATCCTGGCGTCCAAGTATCTCTGCAACTTTTCGGTGTTTCGGTCGGCTCCCGACTCGTGGGCGATCAATCAGCTTTTCCCAATCATGCCGATCCATCGGCTGGATGAACGCCCCAGTGGCTTCGCGACGCTGGTCGATGTGACTTGCGATTCCGACGGCTGCATCGACCGCTTCGTCGATCTCAAAGACGTCAAGCAGGTGCTGGAACTGCACAAGTTCGAGGGTCAGCCGTACTTCGTCGCGCTGTTCCTCACCGGTGCGTATCAAGAGGTGATGGGCAGTTTTCACAATCTCTTCGGACATCCGACCGAGGCTCAGGTCGTCATCGACAACGATGGCCACTATCACATCACCAAGCTCATTTTCGGTAGTCGAATCGCGGACATGCTCGCCGTCGCTAAATACGACCGGCAACAGTGCGTCGAGAATTTCCAACATCAAACTGCCGTACAAGTCGCCAGCGGCAAGCTCGACCAAATAAAAGCTGCCGCTGCGATCACACAGTACGAGCACGCCGTCAACGGCTCAACCTATTTGGAATAGACACCTTCATGGCCACGATCGGTTCGCCATTTACCGCTCAGCCGTACCAAGGCATCTCCACGTTCGGCCGCTGTCCGTACACGCGCGAGCTGACCGGCGTGGATGTCGCGATCCTCGGCGTGCCTTATGACAGCTCAACGTCATATCGCAGCGGAGCACGCTTTGGCCCGCGAGCGATTCGCGAACAATCACTGTTGCTGTGGGGCTACAACAATGCCCAGCGCGTCGCGCCGTTTGAAGTGCTCAATGTTGTTGACTATGGCGATGTGGATGTGGTCCCGGTCGATATCTCCGCGACGCACCGTGCCATCGAACAGTGCGCCGCAACGATTCTGCAGGCCGGACCACGACTCATCTCAATGGGAGGCGATCATTCCATTAGCCTGCCGCTGCTGCGAGCACATCACAGGCGTCACGGACCGTTGGCTGTCGTCCACTTTGACGCGCATCCCGACACGTGGGACGAGGAATATCCGACATTCAAGTACAGCCACGGAACGCCGTTTCGCCGAGCGATCGAGGAAGGCTTGATCGATACGTCGGCCTATCTGCAAATCGGCATCCGCGGTCCGACTTCCGGACCGCAAGACTACACCGATGCCGAGCAACTCGGCGCCCGATTGATCACGTTCGACGAGGCCAATCGCATCGGAGTGGCAGCACTGCTCGCCGAAGCGCAGCAGCAAGTCGGCTCGCGTCCTCTGTATGTCACGCTCGATATTGACGCCGTCGACCCGGCGTTCGCACCGGGCACGGGTACTCCCGAAGTCGGCGGCTTTAGCAGCCATCAGATGCTGCAGCTTCTGCGCGGTTTGTCGGGCCTGAATCTGGTCGGTGCCGACCTTGTCGAAGTCGCTCCGCCGTTCGACCCGCAGCAAATCACGGCGATTCTTGCGGCCAACCTGGTCTTTGAGCTGCTGTCGTTGATGGCCCAGATGGCTCGCCGGTAGCGCTGCCAAGTCACGATCGGGCCGCATTTCTTGGCGATGGACAGCGACGCCTGGCTCTCCTTAATACCACTGAAGGAGTTCGCGGCCGCGGGCAACAGTTCTCGGCCGCCGGCCAGACGCTGCTGTCCTGGGGCAACAAAAGGGCCCAGCCGGGCGGCTTCGGCTCCTCTTCCGAATCGCGCACCGGCCCACACCAAGCCGAAGCGCATGCAAGGGCCGGGCCATGGCATCCTTGACCTCCCCATAATTCCACCGCCATCCTTGCCCGACAAACGACAAACCCTATGCCACACGGCGAAATTCACGAATAGTGCGCAGTAGTGTTAGGAGCGTCCCAACGAACCGTCCGGAAACCCTCCGGGCTTTTTTGAGCACCCAGGTGGCCCCCTTTTACTCGCTCACACTGGCCCCCTTTCTGACGCTCATCACCAATAATCCTCACGCGTGACGGTGACAGACGTCTTCGCGTGTGTCGGGTTGCGGACGGCTAGGTGTCGGCGACGTCTACGCCCGGTCTATTCCGACTGACACCGGAAGCGCACATCTGTCGCGTCGCACGCGGCGGCCAGTTCGAGTTCGTCGACGCTCAAGCCGTTCAACGCTTCGGCCGAGTCGAGCCGTCCCACGCGATAAGCTCCCGGCTGGAGCCGGATCGACTTGCCTGTTCTCTGCCGGATGACATGCTCGATTTCTTCGGACGTCGGTCGAGCGGCGGCGGTGCCGAATGAGGCCCAACGGTGCGTCGAGCCCTTCGCATCGACTTGCGACCCGGGCGGCAGGTAGATCGTGCCGTTGTTGAAATCGACGGCGAACGCGATCACGCCGGGAATGAAAAACAGCAACAGGCCGACGGCATCCAGCGCGACAACTTTCGGGTCGAGGCCTCCTGGCGGCTGGCCCTTGCGTTCAGGCCAAAAAATCGTCCCGCAGCCCGAAAGCTGCACGCTCAACGCCGCGACAATCAGACACTGCGTCCATCGCCATCGCTGCGGAATAGACGTCATTCGAGTTCTCCCTCACGCAATCCACCCGCCCAAGAATTTCTCAGCACGGGACGGTATTTCAAACGATGGAATCGCTCAAGATGAGTCGGCTTGACAATACCTCAGACCGAGATACCGCCCTCGTGCTCAGCTTGATGACGTCGAACTCAGTGAGATGACATGGTGTCCAGCGGCAGAGTCCGCGCAAATTCGCGCAACCGCTGATCGGGCCACGGTTGCGAAGTGTTTGCGAGCCGTGTCGTGTTGGGGCGACAGTGTTCAGCGACTGGCACGCAGCTTGCTTCTGATCAGCGTCAGCAGTCGACTACAAACCAACGTCTGCAATAGACCGCGAAACACCAAGAATGAAGGAGCCTGTCATGAAAACGTTCGTCTCAACCATCGCCCTGATGATGACCGTGTTGAGCCTGTTTGCTGAGACGACTTTCGCCGATCATCAGCAAGGCCTGTCGGATTTCGCCTACGATTTGCAATGGAAAATGAACCGCGTCAATCGCACGCTGGCGTACCATTTCCGCGGCGAGCGGTTGTATCGCGAGATGTCTGACGATGCCGCCGACATGAATTCGCTGGTCAACAACATTCACTTAATGACCGATTCCGGTGGCTGCCCGAAGGAACTGGTGGGGGTCACGAAAGACCTCTGTCGCTTAGTCTGCGAACTGAAGGATCACGTGAATGAGATTCGTCCGGTGTGCCGGACCGGGGCTGGGAACAATTCGTATGGCTGCCGGTTGGGACAACGCAATATGTATGGTGTGTCTGGCACGACAGAATCAGACATCCGGTATCTGCGTGGCTTGCTGATCTCGATGGAGTCCACGCTGAGCGATCTGAATCGGGAGATTGACGTGCAAACGGCGTCGCAAATTGGACCGAGCCGACTCGATCAGGTTCCCGTCGATCAAGATCAGCCTGTCCTTCCACCCGTCCCGGCTCGTCGACCGATTCCGTCGCGACCGGCGGTTCCGTCGGCACACATCAGCAATGGTCATTGGTCGTTCGGCTTTGCCATCCGTTAGTTGCCGCGGTTGAATCGAACCAACCTGGATGCACGACACCCCCGAAAAACCTTCGGGGGTGTTTTCGTTGGCACGTCTGGAACTCAACCGCGAAGGCCCACTTCGCGCATCAGGCGGTCGGTGGCGGAGTAGGCTTCGCGGACCCAGTCTTCGATCTTGGCGGGGTCGGGCGAATATTCCAGCTCGATGGAC